>JBKJSU010000438.1:0-5692 GCA_046594415.1 Casimicrobiaceae bacterium
TAGCTCGCGGTCACGGCCGCGGGCGCCGGCTCGGCGTAAGGTGCCGCAGCGGCGGTCTCGTCGTACGGGTGCTGGAGCACATCGAGCAGGCGTTCGAACGGGGCGAGATCACCGTGCACCGTCGCGGCTGCCAATGCCTCTTCCACGCGATGGTTGCGCGCGATCACGAAAGGATTGACGCGACGCATCGCGTTGGCGCGCTCGAGGTCCGCTGTCGCGCTACCATCGTCGTCGGCGGCACAACGTGCGCGCCAGCGCGCTAGCCACGCGTCGGATGCGCTTGCATCGGCAAACATACCGCGCAGCGGCGCGTCGTCACCGGCCGCGGCGGCGGCCAGCCGCCGCCACGCGAGCGTGAAGTCCACCTGCTGCGCCTGCAGCAGTGCCAGCCAGTCGTCGGCCAGCGCGGTATCGGCGCCGTCGTCGTCCGCTGCACTTCGACGCAGCCCCAGCTTGGCGCGCTGGCCGCGCAGCAGGTGCGCGCGAAACTGCCCCGGGAACGCGACAATCACTTCCGTGGCCATGACCACCGCCTGGTCCGCATCGTCGGACAGGAGCGGCAGCAACGTTTCCGCGAAGCGCGTCAGGTTCCAGTAAGCGATGTCCGGCTGGTTGCCGAAGGCGTAGCGCCCCTGGTGGTCGATGGAACTGAACACGGTCGCGGGATCGTAGGCTTCCATGAAGGCGCAGGGCCCGTAGTCGATCGTCTCGCCGGAGAGCGCCATGTTGTCGGTGTTCATCACGCCATGGATGAAGCCCACGTTCATCCACTGCGCGATCAGCGCGGCCTGCCGCGCCGCGACGGCGCGCAGCAGCGCCAGATAGGGCTGTGGTGACGACGCCAGCGTCGGGTCATGTCGCGCGATCGTGTAGTCGGCCAGTTGGCGTAGCCGCTCCAGCTCGCCGCGCGCGGCATAGTATTGAAACGTCCCGACGCGCAGATGACTGGCGGCCACGCGCGTGAGCACGGCGCCGGGCAAGGCGAGTTCGCGGTACACCGACTCGCCAGTCGCGGCCACGGCGAGTGCACGCGTGGTGGGAATGTGGAGCGCGTGCATGGCCTCACCTAGCAGCACCTCGCGCAGCATCGGCCCCACCGCGGCCTTGCCATCGCCGCCGCGCGCGAACGGCGTGCGGCCCGAGCCCTTGAAGGCAATGTCGCGCCGGTGTCCGCTCGCGTCGATTACCTCGCCGAGCAGCAGCGCCCGACCGTCGCCAAGTCGCGGCGAGAAGCCGCCGAACTGGTGACCCGCGTAGGCCTGCGCCAGCGGCTGCGCGCCGGCGGGAACCACGTTGCCGGCAAAGAGCGCGGCCTTCGCGGCGGCATCGAGTGATGTGAGGTCGAGGCCCAGCTCGGCCGCCAGCGCCGCGTTGAAGTACAGGAGGCGCGGCGCGGGTACGACCGCCGGCGGCCACGGTTCGTAGAACCCCGGCAGGTCGCGAGCAAACGAATTATCGAAGCGGAAGGCGGCGGTTGCAGCCGTCGGTGGGAAGGTTGTAGCCACGGTCAAGTTTGCCACATCGTCCGCGCCTTGCTGTTTTCGGGTTCGGAGAGGTCCCGCGACCCCAACCGCGGCTCAGAGTGAATACAGGAACGCGCGCAGCGCCATGATCTGCTGCTTGGTCATCGCATTCAGCATGGAGATGACACCCAATTTCTTGATCGCCGGCCCGTCATGCAGGAACGCCGCCTCGATTGCATCGCAAGCCCGCCCATCGTGCAATAGAAAATCGCAGGCTGCATCCAGCTTGGATGTCGTGTCGACGTAGGACGCGGTGTTGACGTACGAGTCGGTCACGAAACGGTTGAGGCCCATTCCCTTCAACGGTGGCGTGCGAATCATTTGCACGTAATTTTCCTTCCCCCGTAGAACCAATCCGTTGCTGTCCCGAATGCTCTCGCCCTTGGGTGCATTGGCGATCTGTGACAGGTAGCCCATGTCATGCATCAATAAATCAGTGCCGATATAGGACAGGAACGGATCGACTGCCGGTGTGGTGGGCGTGGCCGCCTTCACGCGTGTTTTCAACCGATCGCGAAAAGTCTGGTTCAACATCGTATCTTCCGGGTCGATCTTGATTTTCTTGATCACGTGACAGGTATCGCAATTGGTCGATCGAAAGAGCTTCTCGCCTGCGATGACCTCCGGCAGAGCAACCTTGAATTCGGAACGGGTTGGATTGCCGAGCCAGCGCGCGTAATCGGCCATGCGCTCGACATCGCGTTCAGTCAGGTCTCCGTTGCCCGTCGAGTTGACGCACGCCTTGTTGGCCGGGCCACAGTTGGGATGCCCGTACCGGATCGGAAACTTCGCGTCGTCCTTGGGATAAAGCTTCTTGTATCCTTGCGTCGTGAGCAAGTTCATTTCGACGAACGCAGCATTGGCTACCTGGTCCTCGATCGAAACGCGGTCGCCCACCCAACCGAAGCGCGCGATGAAGCAATTGGCCAGGTCCTTGGGCTGGGTGTCTTCGCATTTCTGAATCTTGTTCTTGACACGGCGATTATCGCCGACGTTGACGCCGTCGCGAGACCCCGCTTGCCAGATGATGTCTCCGGCCATTTTGTTGCCAAGCGCAGCGCGCTGATCAGTACGAAAACCGAGAATGGCAGTGTTGGGTATCGCTTCGATCGCGCTCAAATTGCCGAGGCGCTTGCCGTTGAGGTGCATATATCCGACGTCACCACCAACGATTGCCGCATTGATGGCGTCACCGTTGACATCGTTGCAATTAACCGGCCACGGCTTACTGTTGTTAAGCGGGGGCGGGACAAGTTGACCGATGACACACGGCGCGGTCTGGAATGTTTCCAGCTTGACCTGCTGCGGCGCATATACCTTTTTCTCATTGGTTTTCGGATCGATGATTTCGGGGCTGACGCGCTTGTCCTTCACCACCAGTCGATCTGACTTATCCGGAATCGTTACATAGCTCCAGACGTAGTTGTAACCGGGCTTGGTCACGTGGAAGCTGTCGCCGTAGTAATTCATGATCTTGTTGTTGTAATAGAGATGATCGGCGTTGGTCACGGTCGCCGGTAACGACAGGGGTTCGGCGTGAACCGAACCATCGAGGCCCTTCGGATCGCGGTGCAGGTCGAAAAAGACCAGTTTCATCGGTCGTATCTTCCCGGTGAACGTGTAGTCCGGCGACTTGGCGGCGTTGTACACCCCGTCCGTCATGAAGTCTTGCAGCACCTTGTCAAGCTTGAGCTCGGTGTTGATCGGGATCCCGCTGCCGTTACGCACATGGCACGAGTCACACGTATCGTTGTGAAAAGGTGCAGGCGCCGTCGTGGCATCAAAGGAGGCGGCGAATGTTCTGGCCTTGAAGAGTGCGTTCCCCTTCTGGGCGGCGTCGTACATTCCCTCCATCCGGTACTCGTTGTGCCACAACACCTTGCCGCGGATGCCGTCCGCGAATGGCCCCGGGTCGGACTCATTGTGGTTACTCATGAGCAACGTGTGGTAGAACTGCTTGCCGGTGTAATTGCGGGAATTCATCCCACTCTTGAAATCGGCGACGTTGGCGACCGGCATGTACATGCTGAAAATGCTCGCGTTGTACACCTGCTCGTAGATGCTGAGGCCGCTGTCGCTGGTGGTGTCCTTGTAGAACGACACCGGCAGCTGCATGCCGGAAACGCCGGCGAGCAGGAAGGACGTCCTGCCATATTGGTTCCCTCGCATGGCCGCGGCCGTGAAGTCGTTCTCGTTATTCGGCCACTGCGCGATGAAGCCATTGGGATGCCACTCATAGTTCAGGCCGCACTGGCGTAGCGTCGCCACCGTCGCCAGGTCCCCTCCAGCCGCGCCGGCCAGATCGTTGAGATTGCACTGCCTCGGGTACAGCATCTTCGCGGCAACAAACAAGCCGAAATCGGGGCAGTTCGACCCCGACGGCGTAATGGTGCAATTGGGAGGTGTTGGTATTAACTCCTTGACATCAAATTTCCCCTGGAACGGGCTGAAGAGGGCCTGTTTGTAAAGAAAGTCCGGCCAGGTAGCCTCGGCTTTTCCGCTCCAGGGAAAGTGGCGTTGAAGCTCAGCCGGGGTGACGTCGCCGGGAAATGCCTGCAATGCGCTGTTGAACCATCCATACAACAACTGGTTGTACTGCTGGAACTGAAGATCGGTCAGATTTTCCGGCACGGGCTTGAGATCGAATCCTCCCAAGGCCAGCGTGCACGTTTTCAGCCCTGGCGCGCAGTGATTGCCCGGACCGGGAGCGGGTGCCGAAGGGTAGGTTGACCATGGTCCCGCCTCCGGCCATCGGGGGTTGCCGTTTATCAAGGCAAACCCGGAGTTCATTGTGGAAAAATAGTCGCCGTAGCAAACAGGATCCTTCGCATCACCGTTCCATTTCGAATCGCAGTAGTGTGCCATGTACCAGGGCATCTGGGGGGCGTAGGTGGTTCCGTCGCTGACGACGAACCCGCTGGGATAATCGTTGACTACTTGAGGGGATATTTCGTTTCCAAAGGTCTGCTGCTGCAGATCGAAGAGATCGTCCAACGGTGGTCGCAACGGTAGCGGTTTACCCGTGGACTCCGTCCGCCAGAGGGACAACTCCAACCTCACTTCGATGCATGCAAGCCTGGTATCGGTGCCGGAACTGCCCTTGCAGTACCCAGCGCCGGTTATCTTCGTATCGGCAGGATCGTAGGGCGTATCGGTTCTGAGCGTGCCCAGAATGTTGGTGACGCCCACTTCGATCATGCATTGCGCTTCGAATATCTCCTTGACTTTCGACAGATTGAGAGCCGGATCCGCACAAAGATCCCTTTCCTTTTGCCCCAGAATCGGATAGGGAGCGACCAGCGCTTGATCGATCTGGTTGCCCGCAAAAGTACCAAGCTTTTGATGCCAGGGAACGTCCGAGTACCACTCCCTGACCACTGGGTCCGTATCTGCCTTGAGGCGCGGCCAAATGGGCGCACGGTTGTCGCCCTCTGCAGCCGCTGCGCCCAGCACAACCGTTCCCGTGATCAAGGCGGCGATCAAGCCAACGATGGTTTGACGTCTCATGTCTTACGCTCTATTCAGGTTCATCGATACGTGCGCGTTATAGTGAATCGCTTCCGCGGTCAGAAAGCGAGACCCGACGGACGTGAATCCGCGTCCAGCGCCAGCGCAATGGCGTGCTCAAAACGGGTGCGCCGTCCTTCCTCCCACGCAGCGTTGGCGGCTTCTTCGCCGAGCGCTGCGCGCGCCTGCCCGAGATAGCGGTTGAGCAGCGCAGTCCAGAAGTGCATGCCCGAGAGATCGATGGCCAGCGCATCGAACTCTGCCGCCGCGGCGCCCGCCAGCCGCAGCGCGTGCGCCGCGTGTCCGCAGCCGGCAGTGGCCATCGCGATGCCCTGCAGCTCGGCGCCGATCTCGGCGCGGTCATCGATCTCGACCGCCAGCGCGAGCGAGCGACGGTACTGCGGCAACGCAGCGGCGCAGTCGCCGCGGATCAAGAGGCAGTCGGCCAGAAAGTGGTACGCAAGATGTTCCGAACGAAGGTCGTGCGTGGCTTCCGCCACAGCCAGCGCCTCGCGCGCCATCGGCTCCACCAGGTCGAGTTCGTGCAGGCCTACGAGGACCTGCAGCAACCCGACCCGCGCGCGGTTGACCAGCAGCGGATCGCCGCTTGCCTGTTGCAGGCGCATGCCCTCTTCCATCAGTCGCCGCGCGTCGGGGTCGCC
>JBKJSU010000503.1:0-3096 GCA_046594415.1 Casimicrobiaceae bacterium
GCAAGGCCATGTCGGACACCTTCGACCTCGTAGGGTGGAAGCTGATGCTGCGCAACAGCGAAGTCGATCCGGTCAAGTCGATGGGCGAGGCGCGCCAGGCGGTCGGCGGCCGGTAGCCGGCAGCGGCGAAACCGGGGCGCATGCGGTGCGCAGCAGCGGCGCGTTGCCGGACGGGCATGGCACAGGCACAATCGGAGCGCTCGCGGACATCCTTCCGGGGCCTTGACCCACCGCCGACACGACACCATGGCCCGCAAGATTCGCTCCGGCAACGCCGGCACCACCATCATCGTCGAAC
Source organism: Casimicrobiaceae bacterium (assembly GCA_046594415.1). Taxonomy (GTDB): domain Bacteria; phylum Pseudomonadota; class Gammaproteobacteria; order Burkholderiales; family Casimicrobiaceae; genus VBCG01. Next base: position 299 of record JBKJSU010000503.1, read on the forward strand.
ATACCTCCCGGGTGCTGGCGGACAATCCGCTCGCCGATCCCCATGTGCGCAAGCTCGCGGTCTGGCTGCCGCCGGGCTACGACGACGACACCGCGCGCGGCAGTCGCGGCGGCCGCGGCCGGCGCTATCCGGTGCTGTGGGATCTGGTTGGCTTCACCGGGTCGGGCCTCGCCCATGTCAACTGGCGCCCGTTCGACGACAACGTTCCCGAACGCGCCGCGCGGCTGTTGCACGAACGCAAAATGGGACCGGCCATCATCGTGTTCCCGGACTGCTTCACCTCTCTGGGCGGTAACCAGTACATCAATTCATCCGCCATCGGGCGCTACGCCGACTATCTTACGCGCGAGCTGATTCCCTTCGTCGACCGCGAATTCCGCACGCTAGCCTCGCGCGACCATCGCGGTTGCTTCGGCAAGTCGTCCGGCGGCTACGGCGCGATCATCCACGGCATGCAGTACGCCAAATACTGGGGCGCCATCGCCGACCATTCGGGCGATGCGTACTTCGACCTGTGCTACCTCACCGACTGGCCGCGTACCCTCAACGAACTCGACCGCTTCCGCCGGCCGCTGCGTCGGCCGGGACGCCAGCGCGTGGCGCCCAAGGCCGCGGAGCGCGCACGCGGCTTCGACGATGGCCGCGTGCGCCGTTTCCTCGACGATGTATGGGCCAAGGACAAGCTGAGCGACGGCGAGGGCCATGCGCTGATGCAGATTGCGATGGCCGCGTCGTATGACCCGGATCCCGCGGCGCCGCTGGGCTTTCGCCTGCCCGTCAATCTCGAAACCGGCGTGGTGCTGCCGGAGCGCTGGAAACGCTGGCTGCGGCACGACCCGATCCACATGGTCGGGCGCCACGCCGATGCCCTGCGCATGCTGCACGGCATCTACATCGATTGCGGCTGGCGTGACCAGTACCACCTGCATTACGGCGCGCGCCTCCTGTCGCGTGCGCTCGCCGACCATGCGATCGCGCACACCTACGAGGAGTTCGACGACACCCATTCGTCCATCGATTACCGGATGGATGTGAGCCTCCCGTTTTTGTATCGCTGCCTCAAGCCCTGACCATGCACCCATGCCCATCGTCCTGCGCGTTGCCACGCTGCTGTCCGCCTTGATCGGTGCACTGGTCATTGCGCCGCCCGCCGGCGGCTCGATCCCAACCATCGCGGCGCGCACGAGTCCATCGGCGAGGCGTATGTGCTGACCGGCAATCGTGCGCAGGCGCTGGAACACCTGGCGGCGCTGGAGCGCATTTGCGGCCGCAGTTGCGAGGACTACCAGGACCTTGCCCGGGCGCTCGGCGCGCCGCGCTGATCGCGGCCGCGCACCCGCCGTCGCAGGCGCAGACACAACAATCCGGAGTAGCCATGCGTTGGGGAGACATGCGTAGCAGCAGCAACGTCGAGGACCGCGAGGGCGCGGGCGGCGGCGGCGGTCGCATGCCATTGGGCGGCGGCATCAAGCTGGGCGGCGGCGCGATGATCCTGGTCGTCATCGTCAGCCTGCTCTTCGGCGTCAATCCGATGCAGTTCCTGGGCATGCTGGACGGCGGCGGTCCGCCGACGGCCCCCGCGCAGGTCGAGGCGCCGGTGCCGGCGCAGCCTGGCGTGGCGCGCGCGCCCGTGAATCCGCAGAAGGACATGGTCACCCGGGTGCTGGGCGATACCGAGGAAGTGTGGACGGCGCTCTTCACGGCGATGGGCACCCGCTACGAGCCGCCGAAGCTGGTCCTGTTTCGCGGCACCGTCGCGTCGATGTGCGGCAAGGCGAGTTCGTCCGCGGGCCCGTTCTATTGCCCGGCCGATCGCAAGGTCTATCTCGACACCAACTTCTTTCGCGAGTTGAGCAGCCGCTTCGGCGCGCCGGGCGACTTCGCGCAGGCCTATGTGATCGCTCACGAGATCGGCCATCACGTCCAGAACCAGTTCGGCACCATGCGCGACTTCGACCAGGCGGCGGCCAAGCTGGACGAGCGCCGCCGCAATGCCTTGACCGTGCGCCTCGAACTGCAGGCCGACTGCTACGCCGGCGTGTGGGGCTTCTACGCGGCCAAGCGCAACCTGCTCGATCCGGGCGATGTCGAGGAAGGATTGCGCGCGGCGTCCTCCGTGGGCGACGACACGATCCAGAAGCGCACGCAGGGCTACACGGTGCCGGATGCCTTCACCCACGGCCGCGCGGACCAGCGGATGCGGTGGTTCAAGACCGGCCTGCAGTCGGGCGATCCGCGCGTGTGCAATACATTCGCCGCCAAGGACCTTTAGGCCTCCTGTCGCCTGCAGCGCAGCGCCCATGGCCACCCTCACCTGCCCCGGCTGCCGCGGCGCGATGACCGCGCTGGAGGTCAATCGCGTCCCCATCGGCGCGCTCACGCTGACCGTCGATGTCTGTGCCCGTTGCCACGCGCTGTGGTTCGATACGATGGAGAGCCTGCAACTCTCGCCCGAGGGCACGCTGATCCTGTTTCGCACCATCCATGCCGTCGGCACGCCCCCGGCGCTGCCGCCCGCGGCGCGGCTGCCGTGCCCGCGGTGCGAAACACCGCTCGACCTGACGCAGGACGTGCAGCGCACCACCCGCTTCAGCTACTATCGCTGCCGCCGCGGCCATGGCCGCTTCACGCCGTTCGTGCAGTTCCTGCGCGAAAAGAACTTCATCAAACCGGTCACGCGGGAGGAACTCGAGCGCCTGAAGACGCTGGTGCGGGTGATCCGCTGTTCCAGTTGCGGCGCGCCGGTGGACCTGGCGCACGACGCCGCGTGCCCATATTGCCGCGCTCCCATTGCGATC
>JBKJSU010000510.1:0-4546 GCA_046594415.1 Casimicrobiaceae bacterium
CCCGCTTTTTGCCACGCACCAGCAACGTTACAGGGCTACACCCCGACGTACTGGTGCAGCACCTCGGGCTGGCCGATCAGCGCGGCGGAATCGCCGCTCCAGGCGATGCGGCCCTTCTCGACGATGTAGTGCATGTCGGCAAGGCGCGTCAACGGCCCGATGTTCTTGTCGATCACCAGCAGCGTGAGTCCTTCGCGCTTCAACTGATCGAGACACTTCCAGATTTCCGCACGCACCAAAGGTGCCAGCCCTTCCGTGGCTTCGTCCAGGATCAGCAGGCGTGGATTGGTCATCAGCGCGCGGCCGATGGCCAGCATCTGCTGCTCGCCACCCGATAGTTGGTTGCCCAAGTTGGACGCGCGCTCGGCAAGCCGCGGGAACAGCGCATACACCCGCTCCAGCGTCCATGGCGCCGTGTCGGCGTTCTTGCGCAACCGCGCGGTGGCCACGAGATTCTCGCGCACTGACAACGTGGGAAACACCTGCCGCATCTCCGGCACCAGCCCGATGCCGGCCTGCGCCACGCGATAGGATGGCCACGCGTCGACCGCGCGCCCATCGAAGCGGATGGCGCCGCGATGCGTGGTCAACATGCCGATGATCGACTTCACCGTCGTGGACTTGCCCATGCCGTTGCGGCCAATCAGCGTCACGCACTGCCCGGCTTCCGCGCGCAGCGTCATGCCGAACAGGGCCTGGCTCGCGCCATAGAACGCGGTGAGATCGTCGATTTCGAGCAGGGCCATCGCGCTTGCGCCTTACGCGACCAGGTCGTGCTCGCCCAGATAGGCGGTACGCACGTCGGGATTGTTGCGAATGGAATCCGGGTCGCCGCAGGCGATCACGCGGCCGTACACCAGCACCGAGATGCGGTCGGCCAGCTTGAAGACCACGTCCATGTCGTGCTCCACCAGCAGGATGCCGTATTGCTTCTTCAGGCTCGATAGCAACGTGACCAGCCGCTCCGACTCGGTGAGGCTCATGCCCGCCATCGGCTCGTCGAGCAACAACACCTTGGGCGCGGTGGCCAGCGTCATCGCCATTTCGAGTTGTCGCCGCTCGCCGTGCGCCAGCGATGCCACCGGCGTGTCCGCGCGTGCCGTCAGTCCCACGTGGTCGATGGCCGCGCGCGCGCGCGCCGTCAGCGCGGTCTCGCGGAGCAGCGGCCGCCAGAACGAGAAGCTGTGGCCGGCATGGGCCTGCACCGCCAGCACGACGTTGACGAGCACGGTGAAATCCGGGAACACCGAGGTGATCTGGTACGAACGGCCGAGACCCAGCAGCGCCCGCCGATATACGGGCAGCGCGGTGACATCGACGCCGTCGAGGCGGATGGTGCCGGCATCCGGCCGCAGCTCGCCCGACAGCTGATTGATGAGCGTGGTCTTGCCCGCGCCGTTGGGGCCGATCACTGCGTGCACTTCGCCGGGCTCCACGGTGAGGTCGACACCGTCGGTGGCGACGAGACCGCCGAAGCGCTTGACCAGCCCGGAGACGGCGAGAAGGCTCATGCCGAGCCTCGGTGGCGTGCGCGCCGCCGCGCATCCCACTCGACCACATAGCCGAAGAGGCCCTTCTTGGCCACCAGCACGATCAGCACGATCACCGGCCCGAGGATGATCATCCAGTGCTGCGTCCATCCTGCCAGCACCTCTTCGAGCAGCAGCAGTGCCGCCGCGCCGGCCACCGGGCCGATCAGCGTGCCCATGCCGCCCAGCACGATCATCACGATCAGCTCGCCGGACGTCTGCCACGCCATCGTGGATGGCGACGCGAACTTGGTGAGGTTGGCCAGCAGCACGCCGGCGACGACACAGACCAGCGCTGAGATCACGTAGGCGGTGAGCTTGTAGCGCAGCGTGGGAAAGCCCATCGCCGCCATCCGCCGCTCATTGCTGCGGCAACCGCGCAGCACCATGCCGAAGCGCGCGTCCACCAGCCGCTTGAAGGCAAACAGGCACAGCAGCAGCATTGCGAACGCAAAGTAGTACAGCGCGTTGTTGCTGGCGAGCGTGAACAAGCCGAAGTCGCTGCGCCCGGCGATGGTGAGGCCGTCGTCGCCGCCGTACTGGCGCATTCCCACCGCCAGGAAATAGAACATTTGGGCGAACGCCAGCGTGATCATGATGAACGCCATGCCGCTGGTGCGCAGGCACACGAAGCCGATGACGACCGCGACCACCGCGCCCACGCCCAGCGCGGCACTCAAGTGCAACCAGCCGCTGTCGATGCCATGGAACGACAGGATGCCCACCGCGTAGGCCCCGATGCCGAGATACAGCGCGTGCCCGAAGCTGACCATCGCGCCATAGCCGAGTATCAGGTTGAGACCGAGCGCAGCCAGCGCGTAGATCACGATGCGCGTGAAAAGCGTCACATAGAACGGCTGCCCGATCGCCGCCGAAATGACCGGCACCAGTGCCAGCCCCACGAGCAGCACCACGACAAAAATTTCGCCGGCGCCCCAGCGGGCGGCAGCGAGCGGCGGCGCAGACGTGTTGCTCATCCGTGCTTCACCGGAAAGAGGCCCTGCGGCCGGATCGCCAGCACCACCGCCATCACGAGGTAGATCAGCATCGACGCGATTGCCGGTCCCGCCGCCTGCGCCACCGAGCGCTCCATCACTTCGCGTAGCAGCAGCGGCAGGAACGCGCGGCCGATGGTATCGACGAGACCCACGATCAGCGCGCCAAAGAACGCGCCGCGGATCGAGCCGATGCCGCCGGTCACGATCACCACCAGCGTCAGGATCAGGATCGGTTCGCCCATGCCCGACTGCACCGACACGATCGGGCCGGCCATCAGGCCCGCGAGCCCCGCCAACGCGGCGCCCAGGCCGAACACCAGCGTGTTGAGGCCGCGCACGTTGACACCGAGCGCGGACACGATTTCCGGATGCGTGGCGCCGGCGCGGATCAGCATGCCCACGCGGGTGCGGTGGATCAGCAGGTAGAGGCCGAGCGCCACGGCGAGACCCACGCCGATGATCGCAAACCGATAGGCGGGATAGCGCAAGCCGAAAAGATCGACGGTGCCGGTCAGCACCTGCGGCGCGTTCATGTACACCGACGCCGGACCCCAGATGATGCGCACCAGCTCGTTGAAGAACAGGATCAGGCCGAAGGTGGCAAGCACCTGGTCCAGGTGGTCGCGTTGATAGAGATGCGTGAGGGCGATGCGCTCGACCAGGATGCCGAGCAGCATCGTGGCGGGTATCGCGAAGGCGCCGGCCAGCAGGAACGAGCCGGTGTAGCCGAAGGCGGCGGCCGCAAAATATGCGCCCATCATGTACAGCGAGCCGTGCGCGAGATTCACGAAGTTCATGATCCCGAACACCAGCGTCAGCCCCCCCGCCAGCAGGAACAGCAGGATGCCGAGTTGCAGGCCGTTCAATACCTGCGTGAGGAAAAGGCCGAGGGTCATTTCGAGAGCAGCGAATGAGCCTGTAGGCGAGGCTTCAGCCGCGCCGGCATGATGCGCGCCGAACCTGCGCGGCTTTCGCCTCGCCTACACGAGCAAACCGGCGCCGAAACTGCGCGGCTTTCGCCTCGCCTGCAGGAGCAAACCGGGGTGTCGGGCCGCGATCACGCAGCCCGACGCCCGCAACGTCACCGTCTACTTCAGCGCACACTGCGTGCTGTAGAAGTCCTTGTGATCCTTCAGCGGCGCATCGATCGTCTTCAGGTTGACGCGGCCCTTGGCATCCTTGACCACCTCGAACACGTACATGTCCTGGATCGGGAAATTGTTGTTGTTGAACTTGAAGTTGCCGCGCAGGCTCTTGAAGTCGGCCGCCTTCAGCGCGGCCTGGAACGCCTTCTTGTCGCCCACGTTGCCCTTGACCTTGGCGATGGCCGAGTCGAGCAGCAGCGCCGCGTCATACGACTGCGCCGCGTATTGCGACGGGATGCGGTTGAACTTCTTCTCGAAATCCTCGACGAACTTGGTGCTCACCGGATTGGTGAAGTCCGGGCCCCAGAACGTGCCCGAGATCACGCCGAGCGCGTCGTCCTTCAGCGCCGGCAGCGTCGAGCCGTCGGCGGTGGAGGTCGACAGCAGCGGAATCTTGCCGGCCAGGCCCGCCTGCTTGTACTGGCGCACGAAGTTCACGCCGAGACCGCCGGGATAGAACACGTAGACAGCGTCCGGATTCTTCGCGGCCACCTGCGCCAGTTCCGCGGAAAAGTCCGGTTGGTTGAGCGGCGTGTAGATCTCGTCGATCACCTCGCCCTTGTAGAAGCGCTTGAAGCCGGCAATGAAGTCCTTGCCCGCCTGATAGTTGGGCGCCATGCCGATGACCTTCTTGTAGCCCTTGTCGGTGGCGTACCTGCCCACCACCTCGGCCTGGTTGTCGTTCTGCCAGGACACGACATAAGAGAACGGCGAACACTGCGCGCCGGCGATGGGCGCGGGCCCTGCATTCGAGCCGATCAGGAACACTTCCTTGTCGACGATCTTCTTGTTCACCGCCATCATCACGTTGGAGAACGTGACGCCGGTGATGATGGAGACGTTGTCCTTCTCGATCAGCTTGTCGACGATCTGC
>JBKJSU010000021.1:0-12506 GCA_046594415.1 Casimicrobiaceae bacterium
GTTCGGGATTCCGGTTGTCTGCGCACGGGCGGGGGTCGGCGAGGACCTGCAGGACCACCTGCAACTGCGCCTCCTGTTCCGCTGCACCAAGCCGATCACGACCAACGACGATCTCAACTCGTGGTGGCGGTCGCTGCTGATCGGCATGCGGTGGGTGTTCGCGCGGCGGGGCCCGCTGGCGGTGGGCATCAACCAGGGCGGACTATTTACGCGGATGATGCCCGCGGCCGCCACGCCGGATATCCAGTTCCACTTCGCCACGCTGTCGGCCGACATGGCGGGCGCCAAGCCACACCCGTTTCCAGGCTTCACATTCAGCGTGTGCCAGTTGCGCCCGGGCTCCCGCGGATTCGTGCGCATCACAGCGGCCGATCCACTGGCGCCACCGGCGATGCAGCCGCACTACCTGTCCACGCCCGAGGATCGTGCGTACGCCATTGCCGCCATCCGCTACGCGCGCACGCTCGCCGCTACGGCCGCCGTGGCGCCCTTCGTCGCGGAGGAATTGCGGCCCGGCGCCGCCGTGCAGACCGACGACGAGATCCTGAATTTCGCGCGCGAATACGGCGCCACGATCTTCCACCCGTCAGGCACCTGCAAGATGGGACCCGCCAGCGATCCGCAAGCAGTCGTCGACGAGCGCTTGCGCGTGCACGGCGTGTCCGCCCTGCGCGTGGTGGACTGCTCGATCATGCCGACGCTCGTATCCGGCAACACCAATGCGCCCGTCGTGATGATCGCCGAAAAGGCCAGCGACATGGTGCTGGCGGACGCTGAGAGTGAGCGAGTCTGACTCTCTGTGACTCTCTGGGTTTACCCCTAGCCCACCGTCGCCGGCAAAACTCAAAGGAAACACCTCGGCAAGCGGTACCGCGCCCGCCGTCGCCGGCAAGACTCAGGATCACGCGTCGAACGAAGTGCCCAGCGCCGTTGCGGCCACGCGCAGCGCCGGCAAATGGGTAAGCGCCTGTTCAAGCGACATCCGCGCCACTGGCGCATGCACGGCGACGCACGCCACGATGCGTCCCGCGGCCGTGACCGGTGCCGCCACGCACACCAGCCCGGCGAGATATTCCTCATTGTCCGTGGCCACGCCGGCCTTGCGGATCGCCGCGAGCTCGACCTCGAGTCGGCGCGCGTCGACGATCGTGTTGTCGGTGAAGCGAGGAAGCTCCAGTTCCGCGATCACGCGCTTGCGCCGCGCCGGCGTCAGCATCGCCAGCAGCAGCTTGCCGCTGGCGGTGCAATGCAGCGGCACGCGCGATCCCGGCACCAACGTCATTCGCAGCGGCCATGCGGTCTCGACGCGGTCGAGATACACGACCTCGCCACGATCGAGCATCGTCAGGTTCACCGTTTCGCCCATGTCGTCGGCCAGGCGTTTGAGAATCGCGTGCCGTGGGGCGCGCACCGACTCGCTCAACAGCGCATCGAGCGCAAAGCGGGTGAGCCTGGGCCCGGCAGTGACGCGCCGCCCCTCCGGCTCGCGTTGCAGCAACCCGGCGCCCACGAGCACGCTCAGAATGCGATAGACGGTGGGCTTGGGCAGTACCGCCAGCTCGGTCAATTCGAGCAGCGACACGGCGCCGTCCGCGTGCACGACGTGCTCCAGCAAAGCGAAGGCGCGTAAAAGCGGTGGCGTTCGATCGAGCTTGGTGGCCATGGACGTACAATATATTGATAAATGGAATATTTCAAACCATATTTTGAATAAGTGTCTTGAATCAATCCGACGGATGTGGAACACTTCGCGCTCGGACCGTGTGGGCCCATTAGAGGAGCATCTGCCATGAACAAACCCGTCGAGTTGCCGCAAGCCGTGATCGGCAAACAGCGCATGACCGCGTCGGAAGCCTTCGTCGAAACGCTGGTCGCGCATGGCGTCAAGAATGTTTTCGGCATCGTCGGCTCGGCGTACATGGATGCGCTGGACCTCTTTCCGCTGGCCGGCATCCGCTTCATCTCAGTGGCGCACGAGCAGGGTGGCGGCCACATGGCCGATGGCTTTTCACGCGTCTCGGGCCAACCCGGCGTTTGCATCGCGCAGAACGGACCCGGCATCACCAATTTCGTGACGTCGGTCGCGGCCGCCTACTGGGCGCACTCGCCGGTCGTGTGCATCACGCCGGAAACCGGCTCGATGACGCTTGGCTTGGGCGGCTTCCAGGAAACGGACCAGTTGCCCATCTTCTCCAAGATCACCAAGTTCCAGGCGCACGTGAACAACCGTGCGCGCATGGCCGAACTGACCGGGCGCGCCTTCGACCGCGCGCTGCTGGAGATGGGGCCGACGCAACTCAACATCCCGCGTGATTTTTTCTACGGCGATGTCGAGTGCGAGATCCCGCGCCCCATCAACATCGAACGCGGCGCCGGCGGCGAGCAAAGCCTCGACGCAGCCGCGGCGCTGCTCGCCGCGGCGAAGTTCCCGGTGATCCTGGCCGGCGGCGGCATCGTGATGGGCGGCGCGCAAGCCGATGCGATCGCGCTGGCCGAATTGCTACAGGCGCCCGTGGCGTGCAGCTACCTGCACAACGATTCGTTCCCCGCGCGGCATCCGCTGTGGGTGGGGCCGCTCGGCTACCAGGGGTCCAAGGCCGCGATGAAACTGATCGCCAAGGCCGACGTCGTGCTGGCGCTGGGCACGCGCCTAGGCCCATTCGGCACGCTGCCGCAGCACGGCATCGACTACTGGCCGAAGTCGGCCAAGGTGATCCAGATCGACGCCGACGCGAAGATGCTGGGCCTCGTGAAGCAGATCTCGGTGGGCATCTGCGGCGACGCCGGTGCCGCGGCGCGCGCGCTCGTCGCGCGCCTTGCCGGCAAGGCGCTGGCGTGCCAGGCCAACAAGGCGCAGCGGTTGGCCGACGTCGAGGCGGAAAAGAAATCCTGGGAAGGCGAACTCGACGGGTGGGCGCACGAAAAGGACCAATGGTCGCTCGAGATCGCGAAGAATACGGCGCTGATGCATCCGCGCCAGATGCTGCGCGAACTCGAGCGCGCAATGCCGGCGGGCGCGATGGTTTCCACCGACATCGGCAACATCTGCTCGGTGTCCAACAGCTACCTGCGTTTCGACCAGCCGCGGTCGATGTTCGCCGCGATGAGCTTCGGCAATTGCGGCTATGCGTTCCCCACGATCGTCGGCGCCAAGGTGGCCGCGCCCGATCGCCCGGCCATCGCCTACGTCGGCGACGGCGCTTGGGGCATGAGTTTCGGCGAGCTGCAAACCTGCGTGCGCGAGAACATTCCGGTCACCGCCATCGTCTTCAACAACGGGCAGTGGGGCGCGGAGAAGAAGAACCACGTCGACTTCTATGAGAACCGCTTCATCGGCGTCAACCTCGACAAGCAGCCGTCGTGGGCTGCCGTGGCGCGCGCGATGGGCGCCGAAGGGCATCGCATCGAGAAGATCGGCGACGTCGGCGCGGCGCTGAAGGCCGCGTGCGCGGCGCAGCAGGAAGGCAAGACCACGGTGCTCGAGATGATGGTCACGGCCGAGTTGGGCGACCCGTTCCGGCGCGATGCGTTGTCGCTGCCGGTCCGGCACCTGGCCAAGTACCAGTCGACCGTAGCGCGCTGAAAGGGGAGGCCCGGATGCGCGGCAGTGCTGCGCGCTCGGGCGGCCCGACATTATCCACTTCGACGGGGAGCACGCGATGGCACGACAACACGCAGGGTCATGGATGCTTGGCATGCTGCTCGGCCTGCTGGCGGCGGGTGCCGGCGCGCAGGATTACCCGAACCGGCCGATCAAGATGATCATTCCCTATCCGCCGGGTGGCGGCACCGACGTGGTGGGGCGCATCCTGAACGAGCCGCTGTCCACGGCGCTGGGCCAGCCGATCATCATCGACAACAAGGGCGGCGCCGCGGGCAACGTGGGCACCGACCTTGCGGCGAAGGCGCCCGCTGACGGCTACAACATCCTGTTCACGCTATCGTCGCACACGATCAACCCCAGGCTCTATCCGAAGCTGCCGTTTGACGTCGAGAAGGATTTCGTCCCCATCAGTCTCTCCGCGATGATTCCGCAGATCCTCGTCGTGCATCCGAGCGTGCCCGCCAACAACGTCAAGGAGCTGATCGCGCTCGCCAAGGCGCAGCCCGGCAAGCTCAACTATGCGTCCGTGGGCACCGGCTCGCCCGGACACATCGCGGGTGAATTGTTCAAGCTGAAAACGGGTGTGGATATCGTGCACGTGCCATACAAGGGCGGCGGACCCGCGGTCACCGACACGATCGGCGGCCAGGTGCAGCTGCTGTTCGTCTCGATGCCCGCGGCCTGGCAGCACGTGAAGTCGGGGCGCCTCAAGGCCATCGCGGTCACCAGCGCCAAGCGCAGCGTGGCGGCGCCCGACGTGCCGACCATCATGGAATCCGGCGTCCCGGACTTCGTGGTCGACTCGTGGTACGGCGCGCTCGCGCCGGCCAGGACGCCACCTGCGGCGGTGGCGAAACTGCAGGCCGCGTTCGCGCAGGCATTGCAGAATCCGCAGATCCGCGAAAAGCTGCTGCTGCAGGGCGCGGAAGCCGCCGACGTCACGCCAGCCGAATTCGATCGCATCATCCGCGACGAACTGGCGAAGTGGGACTACGTGATTCGTGCCGCCAACATCAAGCCCGAGTGAAGCCATGGCGCTGACCGCGGGCGACGCCGCCGCTGCCGCCACGGACGACGCCGCAGTCGTCGCGGCATTGGTGGCCCGCGCCCGCGCGGCACAGCGCGAGTTTGAGCAATGGACGCAGGCGCTGGTCGACGATGCGGTCACGGCCGCGGCGTGGGCGATCGTCGCGCCCGAGCGCAACCTCGCGTTGGCGGAACTGGCGGTCCGCGCGACGGGACTTGGCAATGTCGCCGACAAGATCGCCAAGAACCGGCGCAAGACGATGGGCCTGCTGCGCGACCTGAAGGGCGCGCGTTCGGTCGGCGTCATTCACCGCGACCCGGAGCGTGGGCTGGTCGAGATCGCGCGTCCGGTCGGCGTGGTCGCGGCCATCACGCCATCGACCAATCCCGGCGCCACACCCGCCAACAACATCATCAATGCGTTGAAGGGCCGCAATGCGATCATCCTCGCGCCGTCGCCCAAGGGGCAGTCGACGCTGACGCTGCTGCTCGAATTCGTGCATGCGGAGCTGGACCGCGTGGGAGCGCCCCGCGATCTCGTGCAGCAATTGCCGCCGCCGGTGTCGCGCGGGATGACACGCGAGCTGATGCGGCAGGCCGACGTGGTGCTGGCCACCGGTTCGCGCAACAACGTGCGCGCGGCCTACAGCAGCGGCCGGCCCGCGCTGGGCGTGGGCGCCGGCAATGTGGTCGTGATCGTCGACGAGACGGCGGATGTCGCCGCGGCCGCCGATCGCATCGCGCGATCCAAGACCTTCGACAACGCCACGAGCTGTTCTTCGGAAAACAGCCTTGTCGTGCACGCCGACGTGCACGATGAGCTGATCCGGGCGCTGACCGCGCAGGGCGGTGCGCTGCTGACCCCGGAGGAGACCACGCGGCTGCAACAGGCTATGTTTCCCGAGGGCAAGCTCGCGCCCGCCGTCATCGCCAAGCCGGCAGCAGAAATCGCCCGCATCGCGGGCCTGACGCGACCGGCGCTGCAGGCGGCACGTTTCCTGATGGTCGCGGAGAGCGGCGTGGGCATGCGCCACCCCTTTTCCGGCGAGAAGTTGTCGCCCGTGCTCGCCGTCTATCGTGTCGCCGACTTCGACGCGGCCGTGGCGCTGGCCGAGCGCATCCTGCGCTTCGACGGCGCCGGACATTCGGTGGGCCTGCAGACCGGCCTGCCCGAGCGCGCGGTACCGCTGGGCGAGACGCTGCCGGTGTGCCGTGTCATCGTCAACCAGGCGCATTGCTTCGCCACCGGCGGCAGCTACGACAATGCGCTGCCTTTCTCGCTGTCGATGGGCTGCGGCTCGTGGGGCGGCAACAGCATCTCCGACAATTTCAATTACAAGCACCTCCTCAACATCACCCGGGTCGTGGCACCGCTGGCGCCGGCCCTCGTGCGTGAGCCGACCGAAGACGAGCTCTTCGGCGCCTACCACCGCAAGTACGCAGTCAAGCCCGGCGATGACTGACGCGGCATTGCCGCAGACGCTGCGGGACGTCATCGAGCAGCAGGCGGCCACGCAGCCTGACGCGCCTTTCCTCATCGATCCGGAAACCGGCGCGGTCACCACCTATGCCGCGTTGCGGCGCACCGCGTTGCGCCTTGCCGGCGAGCTCGCCCAGGCGGGGGTGGCGCCGGGCGAGGTCGTGTCGACGATGCTGCCCAACGGCGGCGCGGCGGTCGAAGTGTTCCTCGGTGCGATGCACGGCGGATTTGTCGTTTCACCGATCAACCTGCTGGCGCAGGATGCGCAACTCGAGCACGTCCTTGCGCACTCGGGCACGCGCATCGTGTTTGCGGCGCCCGAACATGGGGCGCGGCTGCTGGCGCTGGCGGCAAAGACAGCCCCGCACGTGCAGATTCGCGCGACGCAGCCGGACGCGCTGGCACCACAATCGGCCCGCGCGGTGCCGCCGGTCGCCGTCGCGCCGTCCGCGCCGGCGCTGCTGATGTATACGTCGGGCACCACGGGACTGCCCAAGGGCGTGCTCCTCACGCATCGCAACCTGCTCGCATCGGGACGCGCGGTGGCCGCAGTGCAGGCGCTTACGCCCGCTGATCGCGTGCTGTCCGCGCTGCCGCTCTATCACATCAACGGGCAGTGCATTGCGACGATCGCGCCGGTGGTGTCGGGCGGCAGCATCGTGCTGCCGCGGCGCTTCTCCGTGTCCGGATGGTGGCCCGTGGTCGAGCGCTATCGCCCGACGTGGCTGAACCTCGTGCCCACGATGATCGCGTTCCTGTGCAACGGTCCCGAGCTCACGCCGGCGCAGCGCGAGGCCTGCCGTGGCCTGCGTTTCGCGCGTTCGGCTTCCGCGCCATTGCCGCCGGAGCAGCATCGCGCGTTCGAGCAGCGCTTCGGCGTTTCGATCGTCGAGGCAATGGGCCTCACCGAAACGGCCAGCGTGGCTTTCACCAATCCGCTCGATCCCGCCGCCCGCAGGATCGGTTCGCCGGGCCTGCCGCTGGCCGTGCAGGCGCGCGTCGTGGCGCCGGATGGGCGTGAACTGCCGGCGGGGCAGGCCGGTGAGATTTGCCTCCGCGGCGAGCCGGTGATGCAAGGCTACTTCCACGCGCCGGAGCTCACCGTGCAGGCGCTCGACGCCGCTGGATGGCTTGCCACCGGCGATCTTGGCTACCGCGATGCCGACGGCTACTACTTCATCACGGGGCGCCTGAAGGAACTGATCATCAAGGGCGGCGAGAACATCGCTCCGCGCGAGATCGACGAGGCGCTGCTCGCGCATCCTGCGGTGCTCGAAGCGGCGGCAGTGGGCATCCCCGATCCCGAATACGGGCAGGAGATCCTCGCCTGCGTGGTGCTGAAGGAAGGCGCCACGTGCTCCGAGGCCGACCTGCGCGCACATTGCCTGCGCATGCTCGGCCGGTACAAGGCGCCGAAGGAATTGCGATTCGTGGACGAATTGCCCAAGGGCCCGTCCGGCAAGGTGCAACGGCGCCGCCTGCTCGATTTCGAGGCGTGATAACTTCCGGGTGATGCCCACGCCAACGAACCGACCACTGGCGCGCGAGGACCTCGCGCGCCAGGAAACCCATTACAGCACATGCTACATGTGCGCCTGCCGCTGCGGTATCAAGGTGACCACGCAGGACGGCGCGCTGCGCTTCATCCAGGGCACGCGCGAACACCCGGTGAACCAGGGCGTTCTTTGTGCCAAGGGCTCGGCGGGCATCATGAAGCAGCAATCGCCGGCCAAGCTGCGCAAGCCGTTGAAGCGGCGCGAAGGCAGCGAACGCGGCGCCAACGAATTCGACGAGATCGAATGGGACGAGGCGCTCGCCATCGTCGAGGCGCGCCTCGCGCACATCCGTGCCACCGATCCGCGAGGCCTCGCCTTTTTCACCGGCCGCGACCAGATGCAGGCGCTCACCGGATTGTGGGCGCAGCAGTTCGGCACGCCCAACTGGGCGGCGCACGGCGGCTTCTGTTCCGTCAACATGGCAGCGGCCGGGCTCTACTCGATCGGCTACTCGTTCTGGGAGTTCGGCGCGCCCGATTGGGATCGCGCGAAATACTTCGTAATGTGGGGCGTGGCCGAGGATCACTCGTCCAATCCGATCAAGATCGGTCTCGACAAACTGAAAAGTCGCGGCGCCAAGTTCGTGTCGATCAATCCGATCCGTACCGGCTATTCGGCCATTGCCGACGATTGGATACCCATCCGCCCCGGCACCGACGGCTTGCTCGCGCTCGCGCTCGTCCACGTGCTGCTGACCGAGGGCGCGATCGATTTCGAGTTTCTCGCGCGCTACACCAACGCTCCGTGGCTGGTGATCCAGGCGCCGGGCACATCCGACGATGGACTTTTCGCGCGGGGCGCCGACGGCACGCCGCTGATCTGGGATGAAGGCCAGGGCCGCACCACGGCCGGCATCACGGCGCAATCGCGCCCGGCGCTGTTCGCGCAGTGCACGCTCACCGATGGCCGGCAGGCGCGCAGCGTGCTCGCGCTGGCCGCCGAGCGCTACCTCGACGCGGAGTACGCACCGGAAGTGGTGGCCGATGCCTGCGGCGTACCCGCAACCACCATCCGGCGGCTGGCACGCGAGATGGCGCAGGTGGCGTTTCGCGAGACCATCGAACTGCCGATTCCGTGGACCGACGCGTGGGGTCGCAAGCACGACAAGGTCGTGGGCCGGCCGGTGGCCATGTACGCGATGCGCGGTATCTCCGCGCATTCCAATGGCTTCCAGACCTGCCGGGCGCTGCACCTCATCCAGATGCTGCTGGGCGCGCTCGACGGCCCGGGCAATTTCCGCGCGCGCGCGCCGTATCCCAAGCCCGTGCCGCCGCAGGTACGTCCGCACAACGCGGCCGCGCGGGCCAACACCCCGCTGGCGCGTCCTCCGCTGGGCTTCCCGATGAGTCCGGAAGACCTGGCGCTGGACGGCAACGGCCGCGCGCTGCGCATCGACAAGGCCTACACGTGGGAAGCGCCGCTCGCGTCGCACGGCTTGATGCACATGGTGATCGCCAATGCCGCGGCCGGCGATCCCTACCCGATCGATACGCTGATGCTGTTCATGGCCAACATGGCGTGGAACTCGTCGATGAACACGAGCGGCACGCGCGCGATGCTGACCGCGAAGCACGACGACGGCAGCTACAGGATTCCGTTCATCATCGTGGCGGATGCCTTTGCCTCGGAAACCGTCGCCTTCGCCGACCTCGTGTTGCCGGACACTACGTATCTCGAGCGCTACGACGCGATTTCGCTGCTGGACCGGCCGATCTCCGAACCCGATGCCGCCGCGGATGCGATTCGCCATCCGATCCTGGCACCCGATCGCGACGTGCGGCCCTGGCAAAATGTGCTGGTCGAGCTTGCCGGCCGCTTGCGCTTCCCCGCGTTCACCGCCGGCGACGGCACGCGGCGGTTTGCCGACTACCAGGATTTCATCGTCAACTACGAGCGCGCGCCGGGCATCGGCTTTCTCGCCGGTTGGCGCGGGGTGGACGGCAAGCGCTCGCTGGTGGGCGCGCCCAATCCCAAGCAGTGGCAGGCGTACAAGGACAACAAGGCCTTCTTTGCGTTTCACCTGCCCGATGCGATCAAGTGGCACCGCTACGCCAACCTGGGCTATCTCGAATTCGCGAAGAAGGTGGGCTTCGTTGGCGAAGTCGAGCCGATCGTGATGCAGATCTACTCGGAGCCGCTGCAGAAATTCCGGCTCGCCGGACAGGGCCTCTACGCGGGGCCGTGCCCCACCGATCCCGCCGATCGCGCGCGCCTCACCAAGTATTTCGACCCGCTGCCTTTCTGGTATTCGCCGCTCGAGATGCAGGCCACCGATGGCGATGCGTATCCGCTGCATGCGCTGACACAGCGCCCGATGATGATGTATCACTCGTGGGACGCGCAGAACGCGTGGCTGCGGCAGATCATCGCTGACAACGCGATGTACGTGAATGTGGCCATGGCCGCGGCGCTGGGTCTGGCCGACGGCGACTGGGCGTGGGTGACGTCGCATGCGGGCCGCCTGCGCTGCCGCATCCGCACGATGGAAGGTGTGGAGCCCAACACCGTGTGGACGTGGAATGCGATCGGCAAGCAATCGGGCGCGTGGGGATTGAGCGCCGATGCCCCCGAAGCCACCAACGGTTTCCTGTTGAACCACCTGATCGCCGAGCATCTGCCCGGCGCCACGCCGGACGGCCGCCGCCTCACCAACTCCGATCCGATCACCGGCCAGGCGGCATGGTTCGACCTGCGCGTGCGCATCACGCGCTGCGTGGCGGGCGAGACCGGGATCGAGCCCGCGTTTGCAACGCTGGCCGCGCTTCCGGGTGCCGTCGCTTCGCCGCGCGTGCTCGACTGGCCCGCGACCCCCGCCGCTATGGAGCCCGCGCAATGAAGCTCGGCCTCGTCATCGACCTCGACACCTGCGTGGGTTGTCACGCCTGCTCCACCGCGTGCAAGGAATGGAACGGCGCATCGGCCATCAGCGGTCCGCTGGCCGACCTTGAACCCTATGGCGCGGATCCTTCCGGCGTCTGGTTCAATCGCGTGCGCCACTACGAGGTGGGCGCGTTCCCGGCGAGCAAGACCATCAACTTCCCGATGTCGTGCCTGCATTGCGAGGACGCTGCATGCGTCACCGTGTGTCCCACCGGCGCGTCGTACAAGCGCGCGGACGGCATCGTGCTGGTCGACCAGGACAAGTGCATGGGCTGCAACCTGTGCGCGTGGGCCTGTCCTTACGGCGCGCGCGAGCTGGACGAAGTTTCCGGTTGCATGAAGAAGTGCACGCTGTGCGTCGATCGCGTCCACGACGAGCGGTTGCCGGAGGAAGAACGGCAGCCGGCCTGCGTGCTGGCCTGCCCGACGCACGCGCGCCATTTCGGCGACTTCGACGATCCGCAGTCGAAGGTCTCGCAGTTGTCGGCCGCACGTGGCGGCTTCGGACTCCTCGACGAACTGGGCTACAAGCCGGTCAATCGCTATCTGCCGCCGCGCGCGGTGCCCGTCGTGGCGATGGAGCCGGCCGCGCCGGCATCCGCGCCGATAACGCCGCTCGCCGCGCTGTCGCGGTTGATGGCGCGTGCCCGCGACGCGCTGTCGCGTTGAGGGCGCCGGCATGAATCCCGCGTTTTCAGTCCTGTTCTTCACCGTGCTGTCCGGCGCGGGGTTGGGCGCGCTGGCACTGATCGCGCTGGTTGACCTCATCGCGGCCGCCGGTATCGTCGGTCCGCTCGCGCCACCTCGACTCATCGCGCTCGCGGCGACGATCGCGTGGTTGCTCGTTGCAGCCGGGCTGTGTTCATCGACGTTGCATCTGGCCAATCCGCGGAATGCGTGGCGGGCGTGGAGCCAATGGCGTACGTCCTGGCTCTCGCGCGAGGCGGTGGTGTCGCTGGCGTTCATGCCGCTGGCCGCCATCTACGCGGCGTGCTGGTGGTGGGATGCGCCGCCGGCTGCGCGCACAGCGCTCGCCGTGATTGTGCTGCCGCTCGCGTGGACAACGCTGGTCTGCACCGCGATGATCTACGCCAGCCTGAAGCCGATCCGACAGTGGCACACCCGGCGCGTGCCGCTCAACTTCCTGCTGCTGGGTCATGCCAGCGGGGCGCTGGTGGTTGCCGCGGTGCTGCGCGGGCATGGACTGGCCGCTGACCAATGGGGCGGGCTGGCGTTGGCGCTGTTCGCGGTGGCGGCGATCGGCAAGCTCGAATACTGGCGCTTTGTGCGCAGCGGTGAACGCGCGATCACGCTCGAGCAAGCCATCGGTGTCGCCCACGGCGTGCGTCCGCCGACAGCCCCGGCGACGCCGG
The DNA here is from genome assembly GCA_046594415.1 of Casimicrobiaceae bacterium. Taxonomy (GTDB): domain Bacteria; phylum Pseudomonadota; class Gammaproteobacteria; order Burkholderiales; family Casimicrobiaceae; genus VBCG01. Next base: position 11,920 of record JBKJSU010000021.1, read on the forward strand.
AGTCGCCACCGTCGATCATGGCAGCGCGCCTCCTTGATGCCGGACATTCTCGGGGCACATTCCTCACCCGCGAGTTCGTCAACCGCGTCGCGGCGCGGCGGCGCATGTGGGTCCTGGCCATTGCCTGCGGCTGTGGCTTCGTGCTGCCGATGCTCTGGCTGACCGTCGGTCTCGCGCGCTGGCCGGGCGCGGCACTCGCCAGCCTCGCGTGCATGGTCGGCATGCTGGCCGAGCGGTGGCTGTTCTTCGCCGATGCGCGGCACACCGTGCGGCTGTATCACGGCGAGCGCAGCACCTGATCGACGGGCGGCCCAAAGCCCATCGGCGCGGGGCCTCGCGTGCGCAAGAGGCATCCGTGCATTGATTATTAAGAAAAATTTGGAGGCTCGCCGGGCTGTCATCAAGAGTAATGCTCCTGTCACAGTCATGTCACACCGGCTATGCAGAATGCGGCATGTTGAATTTCATCCTTCAAGGACATTCCATGATCCGTAAAGCGACCATCCAGCGTTTTCTGGCCGCCGCCGCCTTGGTGTGCGGCATGCAGGCGCATGCCGCCGACATCACCGGCGCCGGTGCCACCTTTC
>JBKJSU010000041.1:0-2900 GCA_046594415.1 Casimicrobiaceae bacterium
ACTGATCCGGCGCGCGCTGACGCATACCGGCGGGCACCGGATGGAAGCCGCGGCATGGCTCGGCTGGGGCCGCAATACGCTCACGCGCAAGATCCAGGAACTCGGCATGGAGCCGGAGTTGCGCAAGGGCATGCGCGGATAAGTCGATGGTTCCGGTGCACTGCAGGGGAGGCTGCAGCCTCGCCTTTAGGGGGCAAGGGGCTTCGCTGCGCTAGCGATCCATCGGCAGCGCGCCGGGCGCGTGCAGCGAGCGCTCCACCAGCTCCTCGATCACGATGTCCGGCCGCTCGCGCTCGATTAGCGCGCGCTCGAGCTTGCGCGCGGACACGAACACCACGCGGCTGAAATTCTCCGACAGGAGCGGGAGCAGCGGAATCGCCATCGAATCGCGCAGGATCACGGCGCGTGGCAGGCCGGGCTTGTTGCACGCGTAGAACTCGAAGCCCGGGTATTCATCCTTGTCGAGCCGGCGCGCGCAGCGGCTGGCCGCGTCGCCGAGAATCTTGCCCAGCGGCGCCACATCATCCTCGCGCACGCGCGACGAAAGCCCCAGCATCTGCACGAGATCGCCGCTGTAGTAGTCGACGCCGGGCACATAGGCCGGTCGCGGCGCCGGTACGATCTCCGCGCGCTTGTCCGGCGGCAACAGTTGCGTCACCGCGCGCATGATCTCCCCATAGCCCACGACCGCGCCGTTGTAGTTCCAGTGCGAGTCGGTCTGGAAATACACGCGCTCGCGCGCCTTGGCCGCGCGCAGCGCGGGGCGCAGGTCAACGAAAGGCACGCGGCCATCGCGTGCGATTGCGTCGCGGACGCGGTCATACGGCGTCGGCCCGGCGGCGGCGGCCACCCACGCCGGGAGGTGCTCGGGATAGATCGTGTACTTTTCCGGGACCACGACCACGAGATACGCGATGCCGAGCGAGGCCAGCCACTCGCGTCGCCGCGCCAGTTCGGCCACCGTACCATCGACTTCGCTCTGGCTGAAGTTCGCGGTGCCGCGATAGTGGCGCGCCAGCGATTGACCATCCTCGCCGAGCCAGTAGTACCAGCCGTCGCGTCCGGGCATCACGGTGGTGAGCGCGGATACGCCGAATGCGCGCAGCAGCGTGCCGTGGTGCAGGCGCACGAAGAAGTCGCGGCCGCCGAAGCGGTCGGCAAACGCGCGCTCGAAGGCCGGCGCGAATTCGCGCGTGAATGCCGGGGCCGGCCATGGCGCCGTCGCGCGGTTTTCGAAGCGCGTGATCGATGTCTTCCAGGTCGAGACAAGCGCCAGCCCCGGCAACGCGAGGCCGAGCACGAACAGCATCGCCAGCGCGCGATCGCGCCATGGGTGATCCGCGGCCGCGGGTGGCGGCACCGGCGGCAATGACAGGGGATCGGTGAGCGTCATCGTCAGAAGCGGAAGTAGATGAACGGATTGTAGGTGCCGGCGGCCAGCATCGCGCAGGCGGCGAGATACACCAGCATGGTCCAGCCGATGTCGGCGGCGAGCACGCCGTGCGCGCGCAAGCCCGGTTGCGCGGCGACCTGGTCACGCCAGCGCCCGATGCGCCGGGCCACGGGTGCGGCGAACACGATGCCGATCACCAGCGCCAGCGCCACCTGTGCATTGAGGAAATCCGCCAGCGGGTGGCGCAGCGGATTGCCATCAGCAAAACCGGCCAGCGCAGCGTAGTAGTGACCGGCCTGCGTCAGCGTTTCGCAGCGGAACAGCACCCAGCCCCCCATCACCGCAAGCAGCGTGTAGAGATGGGCGAGCGGGCCGATGCGCGCGAGAAGGCGCTCGACCCCGGCGCGCTCGGCCACCAGGAAGAGTCCGTGCCACGCGCCCCACAGCACGAACGGCCAGCTGGCGCCGTGCCACAGCCCGCACAGCGCAAACACCAGCACGAGGTTGGCGTAGGCACGCCGCTCGCCGCGGCGGTTGCCGCCCAGCGGGATGTACAGATAATCGCGAAACCAGTTGGACAACGAGATGTGCCAGCGCCGCCAGAACTCGCGCACGCTGCGCGCGATGTACGGGTAGTTGAAGTTCTCGAGGATGCGGAAGCCGAACATCCGCATCAGCCCGATCGCCATGTCCGAATAGCCGGAGAAATCGAAGTAGATCTGCAGCGTGTAGCAGACGATGCCGAGCCACGCGAGCGGCGTGGTGAGATCGCCGGCCGGCAGCGCGAAGATTCGGTCGGCCGTGGCGCCCAGCGTGTTCGCGATCAGCACCTTCTTGCCAAGGCCCAGCACGAAGCGCCGTACGCCGTAGCTGAAATCGGCCAGCCGCTGGTCGCGGGCGCGCAGCTGCGCCGCGATGTCGCGCCAGCGGATGATCGGGCCGGCGATCAGCTGCGGAAAGAGCAGGATGTAGAGCGCGAAGCGCGGCAGGTTGCGCTCGGCATCGGCGTTGCGCTTGTAGACATCGACCACGTAGGAAATCGCGTGGAAGGTGAAGAAGGAGATGCCAAGCGGCAGCGGAATCGCCGCCACCGCCAGCGGCGTGATCGCCAGAATGGGCGCCAGCGCATTGACGTTGGCCACGGCGAAATTCGCGTACTTGAACACCGCGAGCAGTCCCAGATTGCCGGTGATGGCAACGGCCAGCCAGCCACGCCGCCGGGACGCGGAGGTCGCGCGGCTGATGGCCGTGCCAAGCAGATAGTTGAATGCGACCGAGAAGAGCACCAGTAGCAGGTACGGCGCCTCGCCCCATGCGTAGAACGCGAGGCTCGCGACCAGCAGCACGCCATCGCGCCATGCCCGAGGCAGCGCGAAATACGCCGCCAGCGTCAGCGGCAGAAACAGGAACAGAAAAATCGGGGAGGCGAAAACCATCGATGAGCGGAGGAAAACTTCCCGAAGCGTCGGGTTCGGCGCTGTTGCCTACGGCAACGCCGTCGAACCGG
>JBKJSU010000080.1:0-7071 GCA_046594415.1 Casimicrobiaceae bacterium
GCCAATGCCCGGGCCACGGCGTCGGCCATCGCTGCGCCCCTGTGGGCGAGCGCGTCGACGCTGCTGCTGCAGCTGGAGGTCCCCATCGCGGAGGTGATCGCCGCCGCGCGCGAAGCGCAGGCGCGCGGCATTCGCGTGGTGCTCAATGCCGCGCCGATGCAGCCGTTGCCTCCGGCGCTGCTGGCGGCGATCGACGTCCTCATCGTGAACGAGCATGAGGCAGCCGTGCTGGCGGCAGCGCTGGCCATTGGGGCCGAGGTCGACGCATTGGCGGATGCCCTCGCCCAGCGCTTGCGCGTTGCGGTCGTGCTCACCCGGGGCGCCGATGGCGCGCGCGCGGCCACCGCCGGCGAGCGCCTGCTGGCGCGCCCCCCGCCGATCACGGTCGTGGACTCCACCGGCGCCGGCGACGCGTTGGCAGGCGCGCTGGCGGCGGCGCTCGATCGTGGCGCTGCGTGGCCGCAGGCGCTGCGCGAGGCCGTGGCCGCGGGCTCCCTGGCATGCGGCGGGATTGGTGCGCAAGCGGCGTTGGCGGATGGCGCAAGGATCGCGGAATTTGCGCTGAGTGTAGAATTGAAGTCTTCGACTTCCGTTGCTTCCTGACTCCATCGCCATGTTCAATCGCCTGCTGCACCGCTGCCGCACCACCGTCGCGGCACTCGCACTCGCCTGTACCGTCACGCCTGCACTGGCCGTTGATTGGACGGACCTCTTCTGGAATTCGCAGGAGAGCGGCTGGGGCGTCAATTTCGTGCAGTCGGACAACTTCATCTTCGCCACGTTCTTCCTCTACGGCCAGGGGCTGCAGCCCACCTGGTACACCGGGCAGATGACCGTCGACAGCAATGGCATCTGGACCGGACCGCTGTACCTCACCGGCGGATCTTACTTCGGCGGGCCCTGGGTTCCCGGGCAGCGCACGACGGCGCAGGTGGGACTCGTCACGTTCGTGCCCAATGTGCTCCAGACCGGCGGCACGCTCACCTACAACGTCGGCGCGGTCAATGTCACCAAGCTGATCACGCGGCAGACGCTGCAGACGATCGCCATTGGCGGCGATTACTTCGGCGGCCTCGTCTCCATGTACTCGGGCTGCGCCACGGCAACCAATAACGGCACGCTGCGGCTCTACTCCGAGTTCAAGGCAACCCAAACGGCGGCCGGCCAGCTGCAATTGGACTTTACGATCCAGAACAACATCACCTGCAAGATCGCCGGCACCTCCGTGCAGGACGGCAGCTGGTTCCGTATTCCCAACGCTGCCTATACCTGCAGCGATGGTTTTGCGACCAATGCCACCGTCAGCCAGGTAAAGGGCACCAACCAGGGCCTGGAAGGCCAATGGGTGGCCCGGGGCATGCCCGACGGCTGCACCGAGTCGGCCTACTTCTCCGCGGTCCTGTACTAGGGCGTCCCCAGGGTTGCCCCACCGCGCGACTGCCGCAGCGCTTCGAACAGCACGATCGCCGCGGCCGCGCTGGCGTTGAGCGACTCGGTCGCCCCCGGCATGGGGATCGTGACGCGCCGGTCGCATTGCGCGAGCAGCGCGGCCGACAACCCCGCGCCCTCATTGCCGATCGCGATGGCCAGCGGCCAGGCAAACGCCTGTGCATAGAGATCGGCGCCGCCGCGCGGAACCGTGGCCGCCACCTGCCCGCCACGACCGCGAAATGCGCCGACCCACGCCGGCAGGTCGACATCTTCGATGATCGTCGTGAGAAAGTGCGCGCCCTGCCCTGCACGCAGCACCTTCGGCGACCATGCAAACGCGCAGTGCTTCGACAGCAGCACCTGGTCGACGCCGGCCGCCGCCGCGGTGCGCAGCAATGTTCCGACGTTGCCCGGGTCCTGCAGGTCGTCGAGGAGCAGGTGAAAGCGCGCGCCGGCGGTCACGGCCGGCTGCGGCGTGGCGATTACCGCAACCACGCCCAGCGCCGGCGGCAGTCCCGTGACCTCGGCAAACAACGCGGCGGAAACCGCCACGATGTCGCCCGTTGCCAGTCGCGCCAGCAGCGGCGCAATGTGCGGCGCGGCGGCGAGTTCCGCCACCAGCAGCACAAACTCGGGCGCGCCGACACGCTCGAGGTAAACCGTCAGCAGATGCTCGCCTTCGAGCACGCACCGGCCAGCCTTGCGCCGGTCGCGCGACGATGCAATCAGCCGCGCAGCTTCGCGCAGCCGCGGATTTTGCCGGGAGGTGGCCCGCTGCACGATGCCGGTCAGGGTTTCGCGCGCGGCGCGGCCGCAGCCGGCGCTTTCTGCGCCGCCGCTGACGGTTGCACCTGGAAAAACACTTCGTCGGGCCTGATCATGCCGAGTTCCGAGCGTGCACGCTCCTCGATGGCTTCCGAGCCCGTCTTCAGGTCGCGCACATCCGCGTCGAGCGCCTCGTTGCGGGCTTTCAGCTTGCCATTGGCCTCGCGCTGCACCGCCAGCTGCCGGTCGGTCTCATGCACCTGCAGCCAGCCGCCCTTGCCCAGCCACATCGGATACTGCAGGGCCAGGATCAGCGCGATGAAGATGAACGCGAGCCAGCGCAAGACGAGCGACGCCTACGCGATGTTGAAGAACGCATCGCGCCCGGGGTAGCTGGCCGCGTCGCCCAGGTCTTCCTCGATGCGCAACAACTGGTTGTACTTGGCGATGCGGTCGGAGCGCGACAGCGAACCGGTCTTGATCTGGCCGCAGTTGGTGCCCACCGCGATGTCCGCGATCATGCTGTCCTCGGTTTCGCCGGAGCGATGCGAGACGACGGCGGTGTAGCCCGCGCGGTTGGCCATCGTGATCGCGGCAAAGGTCTCGGAAAGCGTGCCGATCTGGTTGATCTTGATCAGGATGGAGTTGGCGATACCCTTGGCGATGCCCTGCTTCAGGATCTTGGTATTGGTGACGAAGATGTCATCGCCCACCAGCTGCACCCGCTTGCCCAACCGGTCGGTAAGGTACTTCCAGCCGGCCCAATCGTGCTCGGACATGCCGTCCTCGATGCTGATGATCGGATACTTGTCGCACCACGCGGCGAGCACGTCGGCGAACTGCTCGGACGTCAGCGAGCGGTTTTCGGCGGCGAGCACATAGCGGTCGTCCTTCCAGAATTCGCTGGCGGCGCAGTCGAGCGCGAGCGCGATGTCGGTGCCCGGCGTGTAGCCCGCCTTGTCGATGGCTTCCACCAGCAACTCCAGCGCGGCTTCGTTGGACGGCAGGTTGGGCGCGAAGCCGCCCTCGTCGCCGACCGTGGTGGGCATCCCACGCGCGTCGATCAACTTCTTCAGTGTGTGGAATACTTCGGCACCATAGCGCAGCGCTTCGCGGAACGTGGGCGCGCCGAGCGGCACCAGCATGAATTCCTGCAGGTCGATGGCGTTGTTGGCGTGCGCGCCGCCATTGATCACGTTCATCAACGGCACGGGCAATTGCATCTGGCCGGCGCCACCGAGGTAACGGTAGAGCGGCAGCGACGACTCGTCCGCGGCCGCCTTGGCCACGGCGCAGGACACGGCCAGCATCGCATTGGCGCCCAGCCGGGCCTTGTTCTCGGTGCCGTCGAGTTCGATCAGCGTGCGATCGATGAAGCCCTGCTCGGTGGCATCGAGGCCGAGGATGGCCTCGCAGATCTCGGTATTCACGTTTTCGACGGCGCGCATCACGCCCTTGCCGAAGTAGCGCTTGGCGTCGCCATCGCGCAGTTCGATGGCCTCCTTCGAGCCGGTGGAAGCTCCCGAGGGCACTGCCGCGCGGCCGGACACGCCGGACTCGAGCACGACATCCGCCTCGATGGTGGGATTGCCGCGCGAATCGAGAATTTCGCGGGCGATGACGTCGACGATGGCGCTCATGCAGAAGCCCCTTCGTAGTCGCAAATCACCCATTCGGCGATCTCGCGCAGCAGCACGACCACTTCCTGGTGGGCCGGATGCGGACCGTAGGCCAGCAGATCGGCATGCGTGGCAAACGCCATGTTGATGCCAAAGTCGTAGGCAATCGGGCGGTCAGTGATGTTCCAGCCGTGCTCGAAGCGCACGATGCCAGCGCACACGTTTTCGAGGGCGGCGAACTTGGCGGTCCACGTCGCCACGCGCGGGTCAGCACGCGTGATGCCGGGCTTCAGCTTGATCAGGACGAGATGAACGAACAAAGTGTGTCTTCCTTGGAGGTGAATTAGCGCGGCGCCGGCATCAAGGCCGCTTCGGGGAAGCCGCTGCGTTTCACGGCGGCGTCGAGTTCGACCAGCGTGGTCAGGAGGCCGCGCATCAACGCGAGCGGCCAGGCATTGGGGCCGTCGGACAGCGCTTCCTCGGGCTTGGGGTGCGTTTCCATGAAGAGCCCGGCCACGCCGGCGCCCACCGCCGCGCGCGCCAGCACCGGCACGAACTCGCGCTGCCCGCCGGATGACGTGCCCTGCCCGCCGGGGAGTTGCACCGAATGCGTCGCGTCGAACACCACCGGGCAGCCGGTGGCGCGCATGATCGCCAGCGAGCGCATGTCGGAAACGAGGTTGTGATAGCCGAACGATGCGCCGCGCTCGCAAACCATGATGTTGTCGGTACCGCTGGCCGCCCGCGCCTTGCCCACGACTTGCAGCATGTCCTCCGGCGCCAGGAACTGGCCCTTCTTGATGTTGACCGGCTTGCCGGCGGCGGCCACGGCCTGGATGAAGTCGGTCTGCCGGCAAAGGAACGCAGGCGTCTGCAGCACGTCAACCACGGCGGCCACTGCGTCGATCTCCGCCACCGTGTGCACATCGGTCAGAACCGGCACCTTTACCTGGCTCCGTACCTCGTCGAGGATGCGCAGACCCTCTTCCATGCCCGGTCCGCGAAACGACGCATGCGAGCTGCGGTTGGCCTTGTCGTAGGACGACTTGAAGATGAACGGTACACCGAGGTCGGCGCAGATCGACTTCAACTCGCCCGCGACATCCACCTGCAACTGCCGCGACTCGACGACGCAGGGACCGGCGATCAGGAAGAAGCGCCGATCGAGCCCGACTTCGTAGCCGCAGAGTTTCATGGCCAGCGCCTAGACGGATGCCACGAGCTTGGCCACGGCGTCCGCGACATCACTCTGATCGCGCTGGCGGTGATCGAGCGCCGCGTTGACGAAGCTGATGAAGAGCGGATGGCCGCGCCGCGGATTGGACGTGAATTCCGGGTGGAACTGGCAGCCGAAGAACCAAGGATGTCCCGGCAGCTCGACCATCTCCACCAAGTCGCCCGCAGTATCGCTCTTGGCGCGCGCGCCGACGCTCAAGCCGGCGGCCTCGATCCGCGCGAGGTAATGGTTGTTGACTTCATAGCGGTGCCGGTGCCGCTCGGCCACCGTGGTGCTGCCGTAAATCTTGTGCGCCAGCGAGCCCGGCACCACTTCGCAGGGTTGCGCGCCCAGCCGCATGGTGCCGCCCATGTCCGAGTTCTCAGTGCGCATTTCGATCGAGCCGTCGCGGTTTTGCCACTCGGTGATCAGCGCCACGACCGGAAACGGCGTGGCGGTGTCGAATTCGGTGCTGTTGGCGTGGGCCAGTCCCGCCATGTTGCGCGCGGTTTCGATCACGGCCAGTTGCATGCCGAGGCAGATGCCGAGGTACGGCACGCGTTCTTCGCGGGCGAACCGGACGGCGGCGAGCTTGCCTTCCACGCCGCGTTTGCCGAAGCCGCCGGGAACGAGGATGGCATCCATGCCCTGCAGCGAGCCTACGCCTTCGGTTTCCAGCACTTCGGAATCGACGTAATGGATGACCACCTTCGACCGCGTATGGATGCCGGCGTGCGTCAACGCTTCGGACAGCGACTTGTACGACTCCGTGAGGTCGACATACTTGCCGACCATTGCGATATGCACCTCGTGCTGGGGATGCTCGAGCGAATCGACCAGCTTGCTCCAGACCGACAGGTCCGCCGGCGGCACCTCGAGCTGGAGCTTCTTGCAGACAATGACGTCCAAGCCTTCGGCGTGGAGCATGCCCGGAATCTTGTAGATGGAATCGGCATCGAGCGCCGGGATCACCGCTTCGGCCGGCACATTGGTGAACAGCGCGATCTTGCGCCGGTCACCATCGGAGACGGGGCGATCGGCGCGGCACAGCACGACGTCCGGCTGGATACCGATTTCACGCAGCTCCTTCACCGAGTGCTGCGTGGGCTTCGTCTTCATTTCGCCGGCCGACGGAATGTAGGGCACCAGCGTCAGGTGGATGTAGCAGACGTTGTCGCGGCCGAGTTGGATGCCCAGCTGCCGGATGGCTTCCAGAAACGGCAGCGACTCGATGTCGCCCACCGTGCCGCCGACCTCGACCAGCGCCACTTCGGCATCGCCGGCACCGGCGAGAATCCAACTCTTGATTTCGTCGGTGATGTGCGGGATGACCTGCACGGTGCCACCAAGATAATCGCCGCGGCGCTCCTTGCGGATCACCGATTCGTAGATCTGGCCGGTGGTGAAATTGTTGCGCTTGCCCATCCGGACGTCGGTGAAGCGCTCGTAATGACCGAGATCGAGATCGGTCTCGGCGCCGTCATCGGTGACGAACACTTCGCCGTGCTGGAACGGCGACATCGTGCCGGGGTCGACGTTGATATACGGATCGAGCTTGAGATTGGTGACGCGGACGCCGCGGGTGGCGAGGATGGCCGCCAGGGAGGCGGCGGCGATGCCCTTGCCAAGCGAGGACACTACGCCGCCGGTCACGAAGACGAACTTGGTCATGATGAAACTCGCCCCGGGAAATTGCTATGTTACCCGAAGCGCGGCGCGGGGCAAAGCGCCTGGATGACCCGAAGGCGACGCCCGTGGGCGATGCCCATACGCAAGGCTTGTAGGCGCGGCTTCAGCCGCGCTCGATGCTGTGGACGCGGGGATGGCTGCGAGGCTGAAGCCGCGCCTACAGGCCTCGCCTACGGAGACGTCGGTATACCCAGCGCCGCCGCCATCCGCGCTCGCGCCGTGTCCCGGCCCAGTAGGGTGAGGACGGCGTCGATGGCCGGTGTCGTCGGCGTGCCCGCCACCAGGAGGCGCATCGGCATCATGATCTGCGGTGGCTTCAAGCCGTGCCGCGCCGCCGCGGCCTTCATGCCC
>JBKJSU010000140.1:0-3128 GCA_046594415.1 Casimicrobiaceae bacterium
GGCCCTGCGGGGCCCTTTTCTTTCATGCGTGCGCAGCGACTTCCCGGGCCGGCGCTTTCAGGACTGGTAGAAGTAAGGATCGAGCACGGAAACTTCGGTGATGGCGTCCACCGGAAGTCCATTGCCTTTCGCGACTTTGCGAATGGCCTCGGGCGTCGGGGCATCGTAGATGCAGAAGGTCTTGGTGCGGTCGGTATTCACATACGAGTGCACCCAGGTCACGCCTTCCGTGGCATTGGCATCGACGACCGTGCGGCAGATTTTGGCGCCTGCCGAGGTCATGGGAATGTTCAGTCCGTCCGGAAACGTGCGTTCAACAAGATAGCGCGGCATTGTGGATTCCTCTGTGAGTTGCCCGGCCCTGCCCCGGACCGTGACGTCAATATAGTCGTTCTCGCGCTGCAGGGAAACGGTGCCGCTACCCATATCGAGCCCGCGCCCTACCTATTTTGGGGAAGGATTCCCCGTTCCCGCGCCAATGCCACCGCGTCGCCAGGCGAGTTGACCGCCAGCTTGGAAAGTATTGCAGCGAGATGATGCTCGACGGTTCGCTGCGACCCCGACAGGCGCGTGGCGATCCGCGCGTTCTGCCAGCCCTCCGCCACCAGCGCCAGCACCTGCACTTCGCGAATCGTCAGTCCGGCGGGATTGTCACGCGTCGTCGAACGAGGCCCGCGCGGGATCGCGGGCACGCCGGCAACGCGCATCTGCTGGCGCAGCCGTTCCGCCGGTGGGCGGGCGCCGAGTCGATCGAAATTCGCGAGCGCATCGCGTTGCGCCGACGCATCTCCCTCCGCCAGTGCCCGCGCCTGTTCGTACGGGCAGCCGATGTCCGTCCAAGCGGAGGCAGCCTCACGCCACCGACCGCTGATCTGCATTGCATAGGGTGCGGCGCATGCGGCCGGCGCTTCGTCCAGATCGCCTGCCTGCCACAACCAGTAGGCAAGTTCACCAAGAAACCACGGATGCTTCTTGTCCGCTGCAAGGTCGAATGCCGCCTGCGCTTCGCGGTGCACACCGGAAAAATCGTGGATCAGCCATGCCGCTTCGGCGCGCGCGCACCGTACAGGCGCAATGCGTTGCAACGTACCGGTCCGCGTTGCCAGCGCCAGCGTCTCGTCGAGCACAGCGGCGGCCCCGGGGTCGCCGCGGCGCGTCCGCAATCGCCCCAGCGCAACCAGCGCCATCAGCCGGTTGGTGGAACCGGACTGCTCGCGCGCAAGCAGCGCATTGGCCTGATCGCCCGCGGCCTCCCAGCGTCCCTGATACACGTCGGCAAGCGACTGCCAGGCCTCCATGTAGCCTGTCAACCGGTCCAGATCGTGCGCCCGGGCGAACACAATTCCGTCGGCAAGGAATCGATTGGCGTTGGCGAATTGATAGAGCTCGCCCGAACCCGAACCCAACATCGCATAGGTGTCGGCCGCGTGGACGCCACCGTCGGCAAGTTCGGCGACAAGTGCGAGGGTGGCCTTGAGATGCGCGAACCCCAGCGGATAATCGACGAACAGCCACGCGGCACCGACGGAATTGCGGGCCGACGCGAGGACTTCCCTGTCGTGGCAAAGCGCCACCAGCGCGGCCGCCTTCTCGCCCCAGGCGATGGCGTCGGTGCAGTCACGGTTAAGCATGCGCAGATAGGCTTCCGTCGCATTGGCCCTGGCGAGTTGCGGACCCGACGGCAACGTCTGCGCGAGCGCAATGGCACGACGACTGGTTGCGTCGGCATCCGCGTTGCGTAATGCGCGCAACAGTGGCATCGCATGCATGGCCAGGGCTTCGCTCGTACGCGCGGGGTCGCCCAGCTTTTCAAACAACGCGGTGGCGGCTGCGCCTGAAGGAATCGCCGTCGCGAGGTCATTGGGCTCGAAGCAATGCCCGGCGTATTCGTCCAGCAACGCGGCGCGATCCGCATCGGGCAAGCCATCGGCAAACGCGAGCGCGACCTTGCATAACGCGGCGGCCTCGCGGCCTGCCCCGCGGGACGCCGCTTCGCGCGCCAATTCATGGCGGAAACGCAGCGTGCGATCGTCCGCCAGCAGCAGACCGCTCGCCAGGCACTCATCCACCGCCTGCGCTCCCGGCGCCAGCACCTTGTCGACAAGCAACACGGTGATGGCACGAGGACCGATCGACGCGAATTCCAGTAGTTCCCTTGCCGCGGGATGCAAGCGTGCAGCGCGCCCCAGCACCGCATCGCGCACCGTCACGGGAACGCCGCTGTCGGCGTTCACCAGCACCTCCATCACGAAGAACGGGTTGCCGCCGGTAGCAGCGTGAATCCCGGCGGCGTCGCGCTTCATCCCCGCCGCGAGGGATGCCACGGCGGCCGGCGAAAGTCGCGGCAATGGCAATCGGGTTACGTGCCGCGGCGGCAGATGCCCGAGAATCGAACGCAGCAGGTGGGTCGAGTCCAGTTCGTCGTCGCGATAGCTGAGAATCATCAGCGCCGGCGCGCGGTGGATGCTTCGGGCGAGAAACCGGATGAGGTCCAGCGTCGCGGCATCGGCCCAGTGGATGTCTTCGAGGATCAGCACGGCGGGTGCCGGCGGCACCATCAACTCGTCAAGCACCGCGGTAAAGAGCTCGGCGCGGCCGGTTCCGTCGCCAAGCATTGTCCTGAGCCGTCCATGGGACTCGCGCGCAAGGTCATGCAAAGGCCCCAGCGGATGCGGCGTGAACAGCGCCTCGCAGGTACCCCAAAACACGTGCGCGTCGGGGTGGCGACCCAGAAAGTGCTCCAGCAGGCTGGTCTTGCCGATCCCGGCCTCTCCACTCAGCAGTACCGTGCGCCCAGCGCCAGCTGCCGTTACGTCGAGGTCCGCGGCCAGTGCCGCCAGGAACGCTGCGCGCTCGATGAATTCCAGCGTGGGTATGCCGGCGCGCGAATCAGTGCGGACGCAGCGTGCCGAAAATCGACTCGAGTGACGGCGTTGCGGACGGCGCATGCAGGTGCAGGTCGCGTTCGAGGTCGTTGAGATGCAGGACCATGCGCCGCACTGCGCGCTTCACGTCGTGCTTGGCAATGGCGTCGAGCAGGTCGAGATGATCCGCGTGGGCATGCATGCGGTCGGGCTGCTCGTACAGCGCCACCGCCAGCGACGTCTGCAGCACCAGCTCGTTGAGAT
>JBKJSU010000263.1:0-5345 GCA_046594415.1 Casimicrobiaceae bacterium
ACGCGCCTGCGCCAGCGCAGCGGCCAGTTCCGCCGGCTCGAGTTCGATCAGCAGCGCGCCGGCCTTGACGTGATCGCCCTCATCGAAGGCCACGCGCTGCACCCGTCCCGTGATGGCGCTGCCGATGTCGGACTTGGCCGGGGCCAGCACGCGTCCGCTGACCACGACCGATTGGGTGATCCGCGTGTTTTCGATGCGTGCGATGTCCACTGGGGTGTCGCGTGTGACCATGAAGGCCAGTCCGGCGAGGGCAAGAAGGCCCAGGGCGATGACGGCGATGACGATGCGGGAGGGGCGATAGGAAGGCATGGCGCGTGGCTATGGTGCCAATTGCCGCGCGCGGCGCGCGAGCAGGCGGGCGGCGGTTCGCGCGGACGGTCGCCCTTGGCGGCGATTGGTGATGGCGTCATCGATCATTGGACGCGTATTCTAGTCGAGCTCCCCCTGCGCAAGTTGGACGCGTGCAAGGTTGGCGCGAGCGGCAGGCCTTCAACAACGGAAACGCGGATGACTTCACCTCGAACGGCATTGCAGCGCCTGCGCGCCGTGCGTAACGCGTACGGTGCGCCGGACGAGCGCGAAAAACGCCTGCTGTTGCGGCAGCTGCGCACGATGCGCCTCGCAACCTGCGCCGAGTTGCAGGCCTTGCATGAGGACCTGCTGTTTATCTGCGCGTTTCCGGGCACGCCCGCCACCCGTTCGCTGGCGCGGCGCATGCTGGCCGTCACCGCAGCGCGGCTGCTACGGTTGCCCCGCACCCAGCAAGCGCGCGCCGACGATTCGGGGATGGCGGGATCCACCACGCGGCATGTCTTTCCCTATCCGCTGGTGCGCTGGCTCAGCCAGGTTGCGCCAATGGAAGTGGAGGTCGATTGGCGCAACCTCGACGACCCCACACGCCTCGACACCCTCGTCGGCTTGCTGCTGGGCAATGCCGAGCGCGAAGGCTTCGAAAGCGGCGAGTTCGCCACCCGCGACTGGATTCGCCTGGCCCGGCGCGCTGGCGCCACGACCGATCTGGCATGGCTGGTCAAAGGCGCTACGGCCATGTCGGGCGCCGCGCTGTGGCGGGAGGCCGAATGGGATGGCGCGGAGGTGCCGGTGGCGTGGCAACTGCGCGATTCACGTTGGTCGGCTACGCGCAATGTCGTGGCGGGCATACCGCTTGCCTGCCGTAGCGGCATGCGCAAGCCGGCGGCCGACGCCGTGGCTGAAATCGGGCGTCCGTTGCACGCGATCGAAAGGCTGTCGCGTCCCCGCGCGCGACAGGTGATTGCCTCGGCGCGGGCGGCATTGGCGGCGCGCTGCCGGGAAGTCAACGCGATGACTTATCCCAATGTCGACGAGGTCTGGTGGTGCGATCTCGGGGAAGGCGCGGCGCTGGCGGTGATCGGCATTGTGCCCGAACAGCGGCTGACGCTGGAGGCGAACACGGGCTACCTGCTGTTCGCCAATGGCGTCCCGATCGGCTATGGCGGCGTGACACCTTTGTTCCGCCAGGCCAACACGGGCATCAACATATTCGACCCGTATCGTGGCGGCGAAGCCGCATTCCTGTGGACGCAGATGCTGCGGGCGTTTCGCACGCTCTATGGCTGCGATCGGTTCATCATCAATGCGTATCAGTTTGGCGCGGGCAATGCGGAGGCCATCCAAAGTGGCGCGTTCTGGTTTTATTACCGGCTTGGATTCCGCCCCGGTGGTGCTGCGACACGTGGTCTCGCCGCGCGGGAGGCCGCGCGCATGGCTGCCGATCGCGGCTATCGCAGCGACACCAAAACACTGCGCGCGCTCGCCACCGGGGATCTGTATCTCGATATGCCGGGGTTCGTGACCGCGGATCACTTCGACGAGGCGCTGCTACCGCAGGTGGGCGCGATCGCGGCACGGCAAATTTCGCGTCAGGCCGCAGGGTCGCGCATCGCGGCGTTGCGCCAGGTGGCGCATGCAGTCGCGCGGGATCTCGGGATCATCAACCTGGAAAGCTGGTCGCCCGGAGAACGGCGCGGCTTCGACCTGTTGGCGCCAGTGGTCGGTGGCTTGCCGGGCCTGCGCGATTGGCCTGTGGCGGAGCGCGCGGCGCTGGTGACGATGATGCATGCGAAAGGTGGCCCGCAGGAGCGGGATTTCGCGCTGGCGGCCAGGGCCGTGCCGCGCGTCTTCCATGCGCTTGCCGCCGCAGCGCACGCCGGCAACAGCAAGCCCGCGCGTTGACGGCGGTTGCCATAGCGTCAACGTACGCGAAGGCGCTGGATCGTGTCCGACTGGACGACGAAGCGACCGGGTTCGTCCTGCTGTGCGGCACGCATCATCGCAAGTGCCACCGCACCGGCGTCCACCGGTCGCCAGCGGCCCGGGAGCAACGGCCCGAACGGGCGCAGGAGGGTCAGCGCTGCGTGCTCGCCCGCGCGGTATTCGGCGCGTTCGCCGGCCAGGAGCGATGGCCGGAAGGCGACCACGGTGCGAAACGGAAGCGCGTTGAGCGCGTCCTCGAGTTCGCCTTTGACGCGATTGTAGAAAACGCGGGACTTCGCGTCGGCGCCCATCGCCGAGACAACAAAACAGCGCGTGGCGCCGACCGCCAGCGCCATCTGCGCGATTGCCAGCGGCAGCGCGAAATCGACCGCACGGAACGCGTCGCGCGAACCCGCCTTGCCGATCGTGGTGCCGAGGCACAGGTGGCAGTCGTCGATGGGGGGCAGCGCGAAGTCGGCAAGGTGGCCGAAGTCGACCACTGCGGGCACGAGTTTCGGATGGGGGATGGCCAGCGGGCGCCGGGAGAGCGCGACTACGTCGGCGATGCCGGCATTGTCCAGCAACTGCTGCAGGAGGTGGCCACCGACGAGCCCGGTGGCGCCGGCGAGAACGACGTGGCGTGACATCCCCGCATTATCCTCCCGCGTGGATGCGGCACTGCAACACAAGGCCGGACCGCGGTGGCGGGAAGCGGCGCCCGCTTGATCCCCGTCAATGGCGGCAGCTGCAGCACCCAGTACACTCAGCGAATGAGTCACCCCAAGCACTGGAGCCTCGGCGCCAAGCTCATGCTCGTCGGCACGCCGTTCCTGCTGCTGGCGCTGCTGTCGATCGCGCTCACGCTCTGGGTCTCGTGGCAGCTCGACGGGGGCGCGGCCGCGGTTAACGAGGGCGGACGCATGCGGATGCAGGCGTACCGGATGGCGCTGGCGCAGGCCACGGGCGAACAGGCGGCCGTGGCGGCGCAGGTGGACGAGTTCGAGCGCAGCCTCGGCGTGCTGCGCCACGGCGACCTCGAGCGCCCGCTGTTCGTGCCGTGGGACGACACCGTGCGGGCGCGCTTTGCCACCGTCGAGCGCGACTGGGCAAAGTACCGGGCGCAGCGGACCGCGGGGCTGCCCGAGGCCGGCGCCGGCCTGCGTGGCGACACTGCGGCATTTGTGGCGGACATCGACGCTCTGGTCATCGCGATCGAACACCACATGTCGCGGTGGACCACGCTGCTGCACTTGCTGCAGATGGCGATGATGGTGTTCGCCGTGGTCGGCGCGGCGTTATTGCTCTACATGGGCTACCTGTTCGTGCTGGAGCCGGTCGGACTCCTGAAGCAGGCCATCGAGCGCATCCAGCGCGGCGATCTCTCGGCGCGCGTGGACCGCGTCACGACGGACGAATTCGGCACGCTGGCCGATGGCTTTAACGGCATGGCCGAGCACCTGCAGTCGATGTACGGCGACCTCGAAGCGAAGGTGGCGGCCAAAACGGCCGAGATCGAGGAAAAGCGCGAGCGGCTGGAGGCGTTGTACGACGTGACTGCGTTGGTGGCCAAGGCGACGACGCTCAAGGAGCTTGCCGGGGGCTTCGCGGTCCGGGTAGCGCGGGTTGCCCGCGCCGACGGCGTGGCCGTACGTTGGTCCGACGAAGCCAACGAGCGCTACCTGATGCTGGCCGCCGAAGGCCTGCCGGCGACAATGGCCGAGGGCGAGCAATGCCTGCACGCGGATGCGTGCCACTGCGGCGTGCGCCGCCCGCCGCCAGGCGCGCGCGTGATCCCGATCAACACGACGGTGCCGATGGGCATGAAGCACTGCGCCGAAGCAGGCTTTGAAACGCTGGTGTCGATTCCGATCCGGCTGCATGACCGGGTCATGGGCGAGGTCGACCTCTTCTTTCACGCCCAGTTGACGCCATCGCCGGCCGAGCGCTCGCTGCTCGAGGCGCTCACGGCCCACCTCGCCGGCGCCATGGAAAACCTGCGGCTCAATGCGCTGGAAAAGGAAGCCGCGGTGTCCCAGGAGCGCTCCTTTCTTGCCCGCGAGCTGCACGATTCGATCGCGCAGTCGCTGGCCTTCCTCAAGATCCAGGTGCAGTTGATGCGCGCTGCGATCGACGGCGGCAACGCCGAAGCGGTCGAGCGCACACTGGGCGAGATCGACGTCGGCGTGCGCGAGAGCTACAGCGACGTACGCGAGTTGCTCGTGCATTTCCGCACACGCGCCAATGCCGAGGACATCGAGCCGGCGCTGCAGACGACGCTGCGCAAGTTCGAGCACCAGAGCGGGCTGAAGGCAATCATGCAGATGCAGGGGCACGGCATTCCGCTGGCGCCGGACCTGCAGATCCAGGTGCTGCACATCGTCCAGGAGGCGCTGTCCAACGTGCGCAAGCACGCCAACGCAACGACGGTGTGGCTCGACGTGGCGCAGCAGCCGCAATGGCGCTTCGAGATCCGTGACGACGGTATCGGCTTCGACGGCGGCCACCGCGGTGAGCTGCATGTGGGCCTGCGCATCATGGCCGAACGGGCCGAACGCATCGGTGCCACGCTTGACGTTTTGTCGCGGCGCGGCTACGGAACCTCGGTCGTGCTGACGCTGCCCGTGCATGCCGACGGCACTCCGAAGGTGCCGGCCTCCGGCACGGTCGTGGCTTAGCGCGCCCCCGATGTCCGTTCCGCCCACGCCACCGATACGAATCCTGGTGGTCGATGACCACACGCTGTTCCGCCGCGGTCTCATCGCGCTGCTGGCACGCGATCCGCTGTTGCAGGTGGTGGGCGACGCGGCCGACGCCGGCGAGGCGCTGCGCCGCATCAAGGAGCTGCAACCCGATCTGATGCTGCTGGACAACCACCTGCCCGGCGTCAACGGCGTGGATGCATTGCCGGCACTGCGCGAAGCCGCCCCGGAGACGCGCGTCCTGATGCTGACCGTAAGCGAGGATGGGCAGGATCTCGCGGCGGCGCTGCGCGGCGGTGCCTGCGGCTACCTGCTGAAGACGATGGAGGGCGAGGCGCTGGTCCAGGCCATCGTGCGCGCCATGCGCGGCGAATCGGTTGTGGCCCAGGAAATGACCGGCAAGCTTTTTGC
>JBKJSU010000533.1:0-4756 GCA_046594415.1 Casimicrobiaceae bacterium
GGCGGCATGTGCCACGGGCCGCCGCCGTGGGCACCTGACCGGATTTTGTCGGTGACGAGCTTGTTGGCCTGCTTGATCCCACGATAGTGCGTCGCGATATCGACCCAGGCGGGTCCAACCGCCGCGTCCCTTTCTGCGTGGCAAATGGTGCAGCGATATTGTTCCAGCAACGCCTCAGGCACAGGATTCGCGGCCCAGGCGGTGTTGAAAGCCGTCGCCAGCACTGACGACAAGACCATGCGGATCAGAATACTTGGCATTCGCGATTTGCCTTGAAGGAGATGGTTGCAGCGCATTGCGGCAATGAACAGCCGGATCATCGCTTCTCGAACTCATTCTAGGCCGCGCGAGGGGAGGGGCATTGATGCACGTCAATTGCATACTGGCCATGGGTGAGGGGCACCTCCCGCAAGGTGCCCGGAACTCAACCGCGAAGCGCCGCCTCGATTGCAGCGATGTCGATCTTCCTCATCTGCATCATGGCATCGAACACGCGCTTGGCGGCAGCAGGATCAGGATCGGTGATCCCTTTCGTCAGCGCGATCGGCGTAATCTGCCAGGACAATCCCCATTTGTCCTTGCACCAGCCGCACTCGCTCTCCTTGCCGCCGTTTCCCACGATGGCGTTCCAGTAGCGATCCGTTTCGGCTTGGTCAGTGGTTGCGACCTGAAACGAAAACGCTTCGCTGTGCTTGAATGCGGATCCGCCATTGAGTCCGAGGCAAGCAACGCCCATCACGTTGAACTCGACGGTCAGAACGTCACCTTGCTTCCCCGACGGAAAGTCGCCCGGCGCACGGTACACCGCGCCAACGGACGAATCGGGAAAGGTCTCGGCGTAAAACCGTGCCGCCTCCTCGGCATCGCGATCGTACCAAAGGCAAATCGTGTTCTTGGCTGGATTCATCATGTCATTTCTCCATAGAGATGCCACCGAATGCGGGAGTGCGTGCTGCTGGTAGTCTGGACAACGCCGTCGCCGAACACGCCTTCAGCAACGGGTGGCCTCGGCGTGCCACCACGATTTGGTCGAGATGCGCGATGGGCTTGAAGCGATGTCCGGAACAAGCCGGCGCCGCGCCTACCGGTAGAAGGCTTCCACCTTGCCCGTGAGCTTGATCAGCAGCGGCTGGCCCTTGCGGTCCACCGTCTTGCCGGCGGGCACCTTCACCCAGCCTTCGCTGATGCAGTACTCCTCGACGTCCTTGCGTTCCCGGTCGTTCAGGCGGATGCCGATGGCGTGCTCCATCGCGGCGGCCAGGTAGTGGGGGCTGCGCGGGTCCACGCACAGGCGATCGGGCAGGGGCGGGCGTGGGGGGGTGTCGGTCATGGTCGGCTCTGGGTGCGCGAATGCTGCGAACTATACCCGCACCCGTTGTCGCTCCTCCGCGATCGAATGGCGCGGCGACCACGCGCCGGCGCAACCAGCTTAGTATCCAGCGTATGAGCCACTCCCCCGCGGTCGCACTGCCCCCCGAATTTGCGAAACAGATCTCACATGACGAGATGAACGCTTTGCCGATCCGGCGCTATGAAGGCGCGGTGTACGTCGTCGCCGAACCACCGGATCTCGAGCGCGCGATGCAGGACATCATGCAGGAACGCGTCGTCGGCTTCGACACCGAGACGCGGCCCGCCTTCCGGCCCGGCGAGAGCTACCTGCCGTCGATCGCGCAATTCGCCACCGCAAGCGCCGTGTATCTGGTGCAGGTTCAGCGGCCGGACCTCTTCGCCGCCATGCGCGAGATACTGTCATCGGAGAATGTCATCAAGGTGGGCGTGTCGGTGGCCGACGATTTGCGCAACCTCAAGAAATTATTCGAGTTCGACGAGCAATCGGTGGTGGACCTCGGCAAGGTTGCCCGGCGCCATGGCATGAAGCAGACCGGGGTGCGCAATCTCGCCGGGATATTTCTCGGCACCCGCATCCCCAAGGGCGCCAAGACGACCAACTGGGCCGCGCGCAGTTTGTCGCCGCAGCAGATCACCTACGCGGCGACCGATGCCTGGACATGCCGTGCGCTTCATCTCCGCTTCGAGGAACTCGATATGGCCGGATGACACGCTTCCGCGCAGCCGCAGGGTCGACCGGGCCTTGCCTGCCGTGGATGCTATCGCCACGATTAGAAGAATCAATTTGCTCCATCCGCGCACGTCCCCCACACTCGGCCGAGCAGCATGAGACAACACTCCGAGGAGAGAACGATGTCGAACGAAGCCATGTGCCCCTTCCCGCACGGTGCCGGCAAACACATCCGGGCCGGTGGCGGCCCCACCAACGCCGACTGGTGGCCCAACCAACTCAACCTCAAGATCCTGGCCCAGCACTCGACGCTCTCCAATCCGATGGACGCCGCGTTCAACTACGCCGAAGCGTTCAAGAGCCTCGACCTCCATGCCGTCGTCAAGGACCTGCACGCGTTGATGACGGACTCTCAGGCGTGGTGGCCCGCGGACTACGGCCACTACGGGCCGTTCTTCATCCGCATGACGTGGCATAGCGCCGGCACGTACCGCATTGCCGATGGCCGCGGCGGCGCGGGCACGGGAACCCAGCGCTTTGCTCCGCTTAACAGCTGGCCCGACAACGTAAGCCTCGACAAGGCGCGCCGCCTGCTCTGGCCGATCAAGCAGAAGTACGGCCGGAAAATTTCGTGGGCCGACCTAATGGTGCTCACCGGCAACGTCGCGCTGGACTCGATGGGCTTCAAGACATTCGGTTTCGCCGGCGGACGCGCGGATGTGTGGGAGCCGGACGAAGCCATCTACTGGGGTCCCGAAGGCAAGTGGCTCGGTGACCAACGCTACAGCGGCGACCGCCAGCTTGAAAATCCGCTCGCTGCCGTGCAGATGGGTCTCATCTACGTGAATCCGGAAGGGCCCAACGGCAATCCGGATCCGGTGGCGTCGGCGCGCGACATCCGCGAGACGTTTGCGCGCATGGCGATGGATGACGAAGAGACCGTGGCGCTCGTCGCCGGCGGGCACACGTTCGGCAAGTGCCACGGCGCTGCCGATCCGGGCAAGTATGTCAGCGCTGCACCCGAAGGCGCCTCCATCGACGAGCAAGGCTTCGGCTGGAAGAACACGTTTGGCAGCGGCAGTGGTGTCGATACGATCAGCAGCGGCGTCGAAGGCGCATGGACCACCAACCCGGTGCAGTGGGACAACAACTATTTCGAAAACCTTTTCGGCTACGAGTGGGTACTCACGAAGGGCGCCGGCGGCGCGCACCAATGGACACCGCAGGATGCGGCGGCGGCAGGCACGGTGCCCGACGCCCATGATCCAACGCGGCGCCACGCCCCGATGATGTCCACGGCCGACATGGGCCTGCGCATGGATCCGGCCTACGCGAAAATCGCGCGGGACTTCATGGCCAATCCGCAGAAATTTGCGGACGCATTCGCCCGCGCCTGGTACAAGCTTACGCATCGCGACATGGGTCCGCGCGCCCGCTATCTCGGCCCGCTGGTGCCGCCGGAAGTGCTGATTTGGCAGGACCCGGTTCCGGCCGTGAATCACCCGTTGGTCGACGCCAACGACATCGCCGCACTGAAGGCGAAAATCCTCGGCGCCGGACTCTCCATTGGCCAGCTGGTGACCACGGCGTGGGCATCGGCATCGACGTTCCGCGGCAGCGACAAGCGCGGCGGCGCCAACGGCGCGCGCATTCGCCTCGCGCCGCAGAAGGATTGGGCCGTCAATCAGCCGGCGGAACTGGCCAAGGTGTTGTCGCCATTGGAAGCAATCCAGAAGGACTTCAACAACGCGGCCTCGGGCGGCAAAAAAGTGTCGCTAGCCGACCTGATCGTGCTGGGCGGCTGCGCCGCAGTCGAAGCCGCCGCGACTAAGGCCGGCGTCGACGTGAAGGTGCCGTTCGCGCCGGGCCGCACGGATGCCTCGCAGGACGAAACCGATGTGCATTCGTTCGCCGTGCTGGAACCCACCGCCGACGGCTTCCGCAACTACGTTCGCTCGGGGCTCGCGGGCGCGTCGGCGGAGCTGTTGGTGGATCGCGCCAACCTCCTGACACTCACCGCGCCGGAAATGACGGTGCTGCTCGGCGGCCTGCGCGTACTCAACGCCAACGTCGGCCAGTCCGCGCACGGTGTGTTCACGCAACGGCCCGAAGCCTTGACCAATGACTTCTTCGTCAATCTTCTCGACATGCGCACCAAGTGGCAGAAGTCCGCCACCACGGAAGGCGTGCTGGAGGGGCGCGATCGAGCC
Organism: Casimicrobiaceae bacterium; assembly: GCA_046594415.1. Taxonomy (GTDB): domain Bacteria; phylum Pseudomonadota; class Gammaproteobacteria; order Burkholderiales; family Casimicrobiaceae; genus VBCG01. Next base: position 4,234 of record JBKJSU010000533.1, read on the forward strand.
ACGGGCGCCATCACGTGGACCGGCACGGTCGTCGATCTCGTCTTCGGATCGAACTCCCAGCTGCGCGCGCTCGCGGAAGTCTACGCAAGCAGCGACGCGCAGCAGGCGTTCGTGCAGGCCTTCGTGGCGGCGTGGAACAAGGTGATGAATCTCGATCGTTACGATCTGGCGTGATCCTGGAAAATGCGCCACGGGCCGGTGCGGCGATTGATCGCGGCAGGGTCCGTTGGCCAGCAATGTAAAATCAGGTCACACTGAAACCCAATTCGAACTTTCATCCAACGGAGGCCACGATGACCCATGCGTCAATGCTCAAGGCAAGACGGCAGCACCAGAAAACCAGGAAGCTTCTCGACGTCGCTGAAAAGCAGGCGAACCACCTCGCCAAGCAGGCATTGGCAGGGCCGGTCGTGAAGAAAGAAAAAGTGAAGAAAGAAAAAGTGAAGAAAGAAAAGGTCCCGACGGAAAAGGTGAAAAAGGTCAAGCTCACCGCCGAGGCGCTTGGCCGGCAGGAGTCGAAGAA
>JBKJSU010000005.1:0-7397 GCA_046594415.1 Casimicrobiaceae bacterium
TGCCGGTGAGGACCAGACCATCCACGCGGCGCCCGAGAAAGGCCTCGACCAACGCCGCCTCTTCCTCTATCCGGTATTGCGTTTGTCCCAGCAGCAACTGGTAGTGATGCTGCGCCAGCGTTTGCGCGAGACCGTCGATCGTGTCGGAGAAGATCGAATTCGCGATCGTGGGGACGATGATGGCGATGATCCGCGAGCGGTTGGAAGCGAGGCTGCCGGCGGTGAGGTTCGGTACGTAGCGCAGGCTGGCGATGGCAGCGCGCACGCGCGCGAGCGTGGCAGGTGCCAACTTGTCCGGCTTGTTCAACGCGCGCGACACCGTGATCATCGACACGCCGGCCGCGCGCGCGACGTCTTCCATGCGGACCGTGCCGGCGGTGTGCGGACGAGCGCGGGAGCGAAGGATCATGGTCGATGGTACGTCGTCCGGCCCGCAAAGCTTGACACCAATCAAGGCTTCGGTCGACAATTCGTGTTAGCGCTACCATCGTACCAGCAAAAAGCGGCGCGAAAACGGGAGGACTGCATGGCTAATATCGATCCGGACGCGCTTACGCGCTACCGGCGCGACGGCGTCATCGTCGTGGAAGGCTTGTTGGACGATGTCACCCGGCAGCGGATGAAGCAGGTATTGGCCGACCTGATTGAAGGCGCGCGGACGGTGAGCGCGCATGACGATGTCTACGATCTCGAGCCTTCGCACTCCGCGCAGCATCCATGTGTGCGACGGATCAAGAAGCCACACCTGGTGCATCCGGTGTTTGCCGAATTCATGCGCTCGCCACGCTTGCTGGCCATGCTCTCCGCGCTGCTGGGGTCAAGCGGCGTGCGGTTGCATGGATCGAAGCTCAACCTCAAGGCGCCCGAGATCGGCTCGCCAGTGGAGTGGCATCAGGACTGGGCGTTCTATCCCCACACTAATGACGACATTCTGGCGGTCGGCGTATTGCTGGACGACGCCACGGCCGAAAACGGTCCGCTGATGGTCGTGCCCGGCAGTCATCGCGGTCCGACCTTTGACCATCACGGTCCCGACGGTCACTTCTGCGGCGCGATGGATCCGGTGCGCGACCGCCTCGACTACGCCAATGCGCCCCAGCTGATTGCGCCTGCCGGCGCGTGCTCGTTCCACCATGTACGCGCGGTACACGGCTCGGCGCAGAACACGTCGACCCAATCGCGCAATCTGCTGTTGTACGAGTTCACGGCTGCCGATGCGTTCCCGCTGCTGGGCATTCCCGATTGGGCCGATTTCGAGGCGCGCTTGCTGGTCGGCCAGTCGACCGTGGTGCCGCGCACCGTCGATTGTCCGATTCGCATGCCGTTGCCGCCCGCGAAAAATCAAGGTTCGATTTACGAGAATCAGACGGCGCTCGAGCGCCGCTATTTCGACCAGACCCCTGCACCGACCCATCGGCAGCAGACCTGAACCGTCATCCCAAGGAGGCAACATGTTGAAATTCACGACTGTGTCGGCGCTGCTTGCCGCCATGATTGTTCTGGCGCCATCGGCACAGGCGCAAACGGTGCTGACATTCGGCGGGTCCGACGCCATCGGCTCCATCCTCGATCGGCAGAACATCCGCTACACCGCCTGCGTCAACGACAAAGCGGGCGGCAAGTTGAAGGTCAACTTCATTCAGGGCGAGCAACTCGGAAGCGACGTGCAGGTGATCGAACAGATGATGCAGGGCTCGGTACACATCTATGGCGATGTGCTCGATTGGTACGCCAACTGGGTCAAGGACTACGCCATCCTGGCGTGGGGCTTCACGTTCCGCGATGCGGACCACATGCAGAAATTTCTCGACAGCCCCACCTATGCCGCCATGGCCGAGAAGCTGCGCAAGGAACAAGGGTTGCGCATACTTGCCGCGGCGCCGACGCAGCCGCGCATCCTGTTCTCGAAAAAGCCGGTGGCGTCGCTCACCGATCTGAGTGGCGTCAAGATGCGCGTGCCCGAGATCAAGACGTACCTCACACTGTGGGAAACGCTCGGCACACGGCCGTCGCGGCTCGCCTGGGGTGAGATCTATCTCGGCTTGAAGACTGGCGTGGTCGAGGCCGCCGAAGGCCCGATTTCATCGGCCTATGCCGCCAAGTTCCACGAAGCCGCGCCGAACGTGATCCGCACCGATCACCTGATGTCGTCGGCGCACATCACCGTCAACGAGAAGGCATTCGTCGCACTGCCGGCCGACATGCAGAAGCTGATGACGGATTGCGCGGTCGACGCCGTGCAGAACACGCGCACGGTGGCGCAAGCCGAAACCGAGGACGTCGTGAAGAAGATGGCCGCTGAAGGGGCCAAGGTCACGTCGATCGACAAGGCGCCGATCCAGCAGCGCGCAAAGGACGGGGTGGCCAAGATGGAGAAGGACGGCGCGTGGACGTCTGGGATGTGGGACCAGATCCAGAAGCTGTAACGGATGCTTCCGCACTATAAGCGCCTGCTCGATCGCATCGGCGCGGTCGAGCAGGTGGTGGGGATCGGCCTCATCCTGCTGATCGTCGTGGCCATCACCGTGCAGGTGTTCACACGTTATGCCTTGGGCAGACCGATCGCCTGGGTGGAAGAGTTGGCCACCTATGCGTTCATCTGGATGGTATTCGTCGGCGCCAGCCTCGGCTTGAAGCTCGGCCGGCACATCGTGATCGAGACGTTTGGCAAGTTCCTTTCGCCGCGCGCGGCGCTGGCCTTGCGCACGCTGGTGTGGCTGTTGGTGCTGCTCACGCTGGCCGTCCTCATCGTACAGGGTATCAAGGTGATGGGAGTGGAGGGCCGCTCGACGACGATCTCGCTGCCCATCGAATTGCCGCGAAGCTGGTTCTACTCGCTGCCGCTCACGCTGGCGGCGGCATCGATGGCCTTCACCACTGTGTATCTACTCCTGCAGGAGCTGGCCACCCACTTCGGCGGACCCCCGCCGCCCCCCACCAAGCAGGCCGCGATCATATGACCCTGTTGCTGCTGTTCGGATTGTTTGCGGTTCTGGTGGTGATCGAAGTTCCGGTGGCGTTTGCGATGGGGCTATCGGCGATCGCGGCAGTGGCGCTCTCGCAGCCGGTGCCGTTGTCCATTATCGTGCAGCGCATGGGCACGGGCCTCGACAGCTTCGTGCTGATCGCGATTCCGCTGTTCGTGCTCGCGGGGCATCTTCTCAACCGGGCCGGCATCGCCGATCGCATCTTCGATTTTGCCGATGCGCTGGTCGGCCACATCCGCGGCGGGCTCGCTCACGTCAACGTGCTGGCCAGCATGATCTTCGCCGGCATGAGTGGCGTGGCGCAGGCAGATGCCGCGGGCCTCGGCGTGGTCGAAGTCAACGCGATGCGCAAGGAGGGCTTCGATCCCGCGTTTGCCGCTGCGGTGAGCGCGGCTTCCGCCATCATCGGCCCGATCATTCCGCCGTCGGTGATCATGGTGGTGTACGCAGTGATGGTGCAGGTATCGGTCGCCGATCTGTTCCTGGCGGGATTCCTGCCCGGCATCCTGATGGGCGGTGCGCTGATGGTCATGATCTATTGGCTTGTGCGTACCGGACGCGTCTATGCCCCTCCCACCAAACGGATGTCGTTTCCGCGACTCGGCAAGACTTTCCTGCGTGCATTGCCCGCGCTGGCGGCCCCCATTCTGCTGACAGTAGGACTTTTGGCCGGCGTCGCGACGCCGACCGAGCTCGGCGCACTGACGGTGGTCTACGCGGCTGCTCTGGGCTTCGTGCAGCGTGAGTTGACTGTTCGCGATGTTCTCGAGGCTGCGCGCGAAACCCTGCTCACGTGCGGCGTGCTGGTGTTCATCATCGCCTGTGCGGTGCCTTTCGGCTGGGTGGTGGCCACTTCCCAGGCGCCGATGAAGCTCGCCGCGTTCATGATGTCGATCTCCGATAATAAGTTCGTGATTCTTGCCATCATCAACGTCGGGCTGCTGGTGATTGGATGTTTCATGGAAACCACCGCCATCCTGCTGATCGCCACGCCCACACTTTTTCCGCTGATCGTGGCGTTGGGCGTGGACACGGTGCACTTCGGCATCATCCTCGTCGTGAACCTGTTGATCGGCACGCTTACCCCACCGTTCGGCGTGATCCTGTTCATCATGATGGACATTGCCAAGATCAGTCTCGCGCAGATCTCGCGCGCGGTCCTGCCGTTCTACATTCCGCTCTTCTTCACGCTGCTGGTCATCACCTACTGGGCCGACTTTGTGCTGCTGGTGCCACGATTCTTCGGCAAACCCGGGTAGGGAGCGCTTCGATGCAACGCTTGCAGGTCTATCAATCGTTGTGGGCAATGGAGCAGCGGCGCCCCGACGGCTTCGAATGGACGTTGCCGCAGAAGCTCGAGATGATCCACGCTGCGGGCTTCGATGGCGCCGGCGTGCGCTTCTTCGACCGCGAATACGCGCGCGAGGTCACGCGGCATCTGCGTGATTGGCACCTCACTTGGCAGGCGCAGTGCTATCCGCGCACTGTCGACGACCTGAAGCCGATCCTCGAGCACGTTGCAGAATTCGGCGCCGACCACCTCAACCTGCAAGCCGACGTGCGCCCGCACACGATCGCCGAATGCGTGCCGCTGATCGAAGGCTGGCGTGGGCTGGCGCGCGAGGCCGGCGTCGCATTGCATCTCGAAACGCATCGCGACCGGATGACCACCGATCTCCACTTCACGCTGCGGCTGCTCGATCGCTTTCCTGATCTGCGCCTCACCGGCGACCTCTCGCACTATGTGGTGGGCCGTGAATTCGCGTGGCCGATTGCGGAGGAAAACCATCGGCTGATGCACCGGATCATCGACCATTGCTGGGGATTTCATGGCCGCGTGGCGAGCCGCGAGCAAATCCAGGTGCAGATTTCCTTCGCCCACCAGCGCGACTGGCTCGATCTTTTCATGGGCTGGTGGGAGTACGGCTTTCGCAGCTGGCGGCGCCGGGCCCCGCCGGATGCAACACTCACCTTCCTGTGCGAACTGGGGCCGAGGGAATATGCGATGACTGGCGCCGACGGCTACGAGTTGTCGGATCGCTGGGAGGAGGCGCAGATGCTGATGCACTTGATCCGCGCGTTGTGGGCGAAACTCGACGGCGAGCACGGTCAGGTCTGATGCTGCCGGAGGAATTGGGAACCTAGGGCTTCGGGAAGTCACCCGCGCACTGCAGTGACCACAAACACGAAAGGGGGGCCACGCCCGCCACGATGCTTGGCGCTAAGCCGGCGCACACATCACGACCAGATCCGGACCGTCACCCTCGGCCAGCCAGCCACGCCCGGTCATCTCATCCCGCACCGTGCGACTCACCATGTACCGATGATTGGCATCGGCCCGGTTGCTGAAGACGCGATACACCGGAACCGTATCGGCAGAACACGTCCCCAGAACGGGCAGCGCAGCGTAGAAAAAATGTGGTTCTTCGTTGACGAACGTCGGATTGGCGACGCCGGTGGCATCGCATTCCGCCGTACCGCGCCCGTAAAAGTGAGAATCGCCTTTGCCCGGAGGAATGTAATACCGACACACCGCGGACGACCCTGGCTGCGCCGAGGGCAACACGTTGAACGACAGGCCGGTACGCGTCCACCCTTTGATGGCCACGCCGGCGTCAAGCAACGCGATCTCGTTCGCAACGTGGGTAAGAAAGAAATGGTCGAGCGTCACATTGTAGAACTCCACGGCCTTCACTGACGTGGTCAGCGGCGAATAGGCCAGCGTGGCGTTATATTGGTCAATGAAACTGTTGACCGTGTCGACAAACGGACCATTGAGCGCATTGAGCGTGTGGTATCCGGCGCAACCAGCATTGTTACCGCCGGTCAGCGCCACCTGCAGCTTGTACGGCGCCGACGTCAACGCGGCGAACAGCGAAGGCCCGCGACTTCGCGGATCGAGAACATGGAAAACCACCAGCGCCGGCCGCGTGATCATCGCGACCTGCGCGGCATCGACGTCTTCCGGAGAATAGAAGACGGCGCCAAGTCCGTTGGACAGCGGCAGCCTCGCGACCAGATTGACCGCATTTGGCGTGGCGACGCTGCCACCCATGATCCAGGTTGGCACCTTGTCCTGCGACTGCATGTAGCGAACGATTTCCTGCAAGTCGGTGTAGTCGAACAGTACGCCGTCCTTGGCGCCATCCACGGCTGCGACCGCGTAACCATGGTCCGCAAACGCCTGTCGATTGCGAATGGCCGGATTGCAAATAGCGACCTGAGTGGACATCTTGCCATCGTTCTGGATGCCAAGATACCCTTCGCCACCAGCCAGCAGGATGACGTTGGCTATTGGTGCCGCAGGTCGCAGGTACGCGATCGCACCGTGGTCCCGCGCGTCGGAGCGTCGACCACGGTGTTGGTGGAGGCTTGCGCCGGCCCCGCCAAAACACCGGCCAGAAGGATCGTGGCAATCGCAGTCGAGTTGGGCATGGCACCTCCTTCAGCAACGGGCCCCATTCTGCCTTGAAACCCGCCACCGTTGCAATTTCTCCGTAACGAGCCCGATCGCCTTTCATCTGCTTCCCGAATTGCTGTGGCGTGCCGGGCGCGGCCGTGATGCTGCTCGGCATCGCGTAAATCTAGAACGGCCTACCCCTTCCGGCTGATCGCGGGGACGATGCCGCCGTCGCGGCATCGTCCACACTGCATGGTAATCGTTGCAATGCCGAAACCTTCGTTTAAGGCCCCATCAAGAGATTGGGCAACCAGAGTACCAGCGCCGGCACGTAGGTGATCAGGATCAGCACCGCGAACATCGCCAACATGAAGGGCCAGCCTTCACGCACGAAGGTTTCAATCTTCACGCGCAGGATCGAACACGTGGTGAACATCATCGTGCCCACGGGAGGTGTCACGCCGCCGATGGTCAGATTGACCACGATCACCAGGCCAAAATGCAGTGGATCGATGCCGAGCTTGATGATCGCCGGCACCAGGATGGGCGTGAGCAGTATCAGCGCGGCGGTGCCTTCGATTAGCATGCCGACCACGATCAGCCCGATGTTGATCAGCAACAGCAGCGCCCACGGCTGTGTCGTCAGTTTGATCAGGAATTCCGCACCCATTGCCGGAATGCGTTCCCATGACATGTAGAACCCAAAAGCGCTGGCGGCGCAGATGATGATCATGACGGCCGAGGTGGCCAGAACGGTCTCGAGGATGATCGACGGTATCGCTTGCCACTTCAATTCGCGATGCCAGAATGCGCCGACCAGCGAGGCATATATCACGGTCATCGCTCCCGCTTCGGTGGGTGTGAAAATGCCGTAACGGATGCCCAGCAGAATGAAGGCCACGATCGACAGCGCACCCAGAGCATCGATGAATGCGCGCCCGAGCTCCGGCAGCGAGGCTCGCCTGTCGCGCAGCGGAAGGTAACCGCGCTTCTTCGCCACGATGTGGACG
>JBKJSU010000012.1:0-4626 GCA_046594415.1 Casimicrobiaceae bacterium
GTCACCAACGGCACGTCGACGTCGAACAAGATGGTGTGGCATGCCAACGTCGCGCCCGACGACATCGTCGTCGTCGACCGCAATTGCCACGTCTCGGTGCTGCATGCGATCACGATGACGGGTGCGATCCCCGTGTTCCTGCCGCCCACGCGCAATCACCTCGGCATCATCGGCCCGATTCCGCTGGAGGAGTTCAGCCCGGAGAGCATCGCGCGCCGCATCGAGGCCAATCCCTTCGCCCGGCTGGCCAAGAACAAACGTCCGCGTATCATGACGCTGACGCAGAGCACGTACGACGGCATCGCCTACAACGTCGAGATGCTGAAGGCGACGCTCAACAACAACATCGAGACGCTCCACTTCGATGAAGCCTGGCTGCCGCACGCCGCCTTCCACGAGTTCTACCGCGACATGCATGCGATCGGCAAGGATCGCCCCCGCAGCAAGGAAGCGCTGATCTTCGCCACGCACTCGACACACAAGCTGCTGGCCGGCATTTCGCAGGCCTCGCAGATCATCGTGCAGAACTCCGACACGCGAACGCTCGACCTGCCGATCTTCAACGAGGCCTACCTGATGCACACGTCGACGTCGCCGCAGTACGCGATCATTGCGTCATGCGACGTCTCGGCGGCGATGATGGAGCCACCTGGCGGCACGGCGCTGGTCGAGGAGTCGCTGAACGAGGCGCTCGATTTTCGCCGCGCGATGCGCAAGGTGGACGACGAGTGGCGCAAGGACTGGTGGTTCAAGGTCTGGGGTCCCGAGCGGCTGTCCGCCGAAGGCATCAAGCGCGACGACTGGATCCTGCGCGCCAATGAAAAGTGGCACGGCTTCGGCAACCTCGCCTCGGGCTTTAACATCCTCGACCCGATCAAGGCCACGATCATCACCCCGGGCCTCGATGTCTCGGGCAAGTTTGCCAAGACGGGCATACCGGCGTCGATCGTCACCAAATACCTGGCCGAACATGGCGTGATCGTGGAGAAGACGGGACTGTATTCGTTCTTCATCATGTTTACGATCGGCATCACCAAAGGCCGCTGGAACACGCTGGTCACCGCGCTGCAGCAGTTCAAGGACGACTTCGACAAGAACCAGCCGCTGTGGCGGATCCTGCCCGAATTCTGCGCCAAGCAGCCGCGCTACGAGCGCGTGGGCCTGCGCGACCTTTGCCAGCAGATCCACGAGATGTACAAGCTGAACGATGTGGCGCGCGTGACCACGGAGATGTACCGGTCGGACATGCAGCCGGCGATGAAGCCCTCCGACGCGTTTGCATGCATGGCGCATCGCGAAATCGATCGCGTCGAGATCGACAGCCTCGAAGGTCGGGTGACCGGCGTGCTGCTGACACCCTATCCGCCGGGCATCCCGCTGCTCATTCCTGGCGAGCGCTTCAACCGCACGATCGTCGAGTACCTCAAGTTCGCGCGGAGCTTCAACGAGAAGTTTCCGGGCTTCGAGACGGACATCCACGGCCTCGTCAAGACCAACGACGAGGGCAGGATGCGGTACTACATGGATTGCGTGCGACAGCGCTGACGCCGGTTTCGTGCCCGCCGCGCGGCCGGTGGCGCGGCTACTTCTTCGGCGCGGCGCCGCCTTGCTTGCGCAGGCGCGCCAGTTCCGCGCGCAGCCAGTCTCCGCTCGGCTGGATCGTGCTGCCGCAGCGAACCTGATACGCGCCGCCGCCCGTGCTGCTCGAGGTTGCGGCGTTCACGATGAAATCGTCGGTCGACTGCACCAGGTCTCGCCGCAGCAGGTATTGGTATTTGGCCTCGATGTGCACCCGCGCGGCACGTGCGTCGTGCCACTGGCCGTTGCGCAGGAACTCGCAGCCGGAGGCCTCGAGGTGTGCCAGCAGCTGGCCGATCTCCTGCCGGACTGCCGGCGACGGATGGGCCCATGCCGGTGCCGCGGCGACCAGCGCCCACGTCATGGCCATGCACGCAAAGCGCAGTGGAGACATGAGGCTCACCCTCCGCTCATCACGGGCGGTTCCGCGCGCGGCGTCCCGTCCGGCAGGGCGCGCTGACATTCGATGAACGCGCGTATCGCGCACGCCGCACAGGTCGAAGCGACGAGGCGCGGATAGATCGTTTCCAGGGCGTGGGCCTTGGTCGCAAAGATCGCGGCGGACCCGAAGGCCTCGACAAACCCGCCACGCTCCAGCGTCTGGCGCACGCCCGGCTTCAGGTTGCACAGGTACAGCGCAACGCCTTGGTCGCGCAGGCGGCGCGCCGCGCTCACCAGGAAGTCGCAGCCGGATACGTCGATGAAATTGACGCCGCTGCACACCAGCAGCACGTGCCGCGCCGTGGGACATTGCGCCCGCGCAGCCTCGAGTTCGTCCTGCACGTGTTCCACTGCGCCGAAGAAGAGGGAACCGTCGACGCGCAGCAGGTCGAGTTGCGGACACGACGCGATGCCGGGGCCAAGCGCGACGAAGCGCCGCTGCGGCGTGTCGGCGTCGGGCCGCAAGCGTGTCAGCGCCGGGTGCGTGGTCCGGCTGAGGTAGACGAGCAGCGACGCGATCACGCCGACGAAGATGGCGAACTCGAGCTGGATCGTAAGCGTGGATACGAACGTCACCAAAAGCACCGCAAGGTCGCCGCGGCTGGTGCGGGCGATGCGGCGCATTTCGGCGAAATCGATGAGGCCCCAGGCCACGACGAACAGCAGCGCCGCCATGACCGCGAGCGGCAGGAACGCGGCCAGCGGGGCCACCGCGAACAGCACGGCGAGCAGGATCAATCCGGAAAACACTGCGGCGAGCGGCGTCCTGGCGCCGGCTTCGTAGTTGACGCCGCTGCGATTGAACGACCCCGACGACGGATACGCCGATACAAAGGCGCCCACGATGTTGGACAACCCCTGACCGATGAATTCCTGATTGCCGTCGATGCGCTGGCCCGACTTGACGGCAATGGCGCGCGCGATGGCCACGGCCTCGGTCAGGCCGAGCACCGTCAGCGCCATGGCCGCGGGGACCAGCTTGCGCCAGGTCTCCGGATCGAACGACGGCGCAGAGAGTTCCGGGAGTGCGGACGGCAGCGGGCCGAGGGTCGGCACGGTGGCAACGCCGGCACGCGCGAGCAGCCATGCCGCGACGCTGCCGGCGATCATGGCCACGATCATGTACGGGATCCGCGGCCACAGCCGCCTCGACAGCAGCGCCACGACAAGCGTCAGCGTGGCGATCGCCGTAGTCCATGGTTCGAGCGTGGCGATGCCGTGGCCGAATGCACGGAGACTCTCGAAGAAATCGGCGCCGACGGGGATGCGGATGCCGAAGAAATTCTTGAGCTGCGCCGCGATGATGAGGAGGCCCGCGCCGGCGGTGAAGCCGACGATCACCGTGTGCGAAATGAAGTTGACGAGCGCCCCGAGGCGCGCCACGCCCATGGCCAGTTGCATCAGTCCCACCAGCAGCGCCAGGGTCAGCACCAGCGTGATGTACTCGCCGGACTGGGGCAACGCCAGCGGCGCGATGGTCGCGAAGACGACGAGCGAGAGCGCGTTGGTGGGCCCGGAGATCTGGTGCCATGACGATCCCCACAGGGCCGCCACAATCACCGGCAGCATCGCGCAGTAGAGCCCGAATTGCGGTGGCAGGCCGGCCAATGTTGCGTAGGCCACGCCCTGCGGCAGCACCACCAGTGCGCTGATGAGGCCAGCGACGAGATCGGCGCGGATCGTGGCGCGCGTGACGCGATGGCGCCACGCGAGAAACGGCAGGAGCTTGGAGAGGGCTGGAGACACGGGAATCGAAACGCGAGGCGCGGCAGCGAAGTCGCCATGATGCGGGCAGACCGCTCCGGCGCGCAAATCGGTCACCGGGCTGCCGGTGTCGCTCCGGCCGCGGTTGCCATCACGGTGCGGCCTATAATTCGGGCTGGCGACATGCGAATCAACGCAGACCGGCTCGCTGCCGGCGCGTTCCACGGGGAGAGGGGATGAAAGTCACGCTGATCGGGTCGCGCTACTTCGGAGCGACGGTGCTCGCGGCACTGCGCCAGGATGGCGTGGAGATCGCGCGCGTGGTCGCGCCCGCGGCCGACGACCGGCTCGCGGTCGCCGCGCAGGCGGCCGGGATCGAAGTTCACGTCCTCGAGAATCCCAAGATCGTTCCGGGCCAGGCGATTCCCGACGCCACGGGACTCATCGTCGCGGCGCATACCCATGCGCGGGTCAGCAACGAGGCGCTGGCGCGGTCGCAGCTGGGCGGCATTGGCTACCATCCGTCGCTGCTACCGCGGCATCGCGGCATCGCGGCCGTGGAGTGGACGATTCTGGAGGGCGACCCGATTGCCGGTGGCTCGGTCTATCACCTGGCCGACGGGTGGGACGCAGGCGCCATCGCCGCGCAGGATTGGTGCTTCGTCAAAAAGGGCGAAACAGCTCGCGAATTGTGGGAGCGCGCCCTGGCACCGATGGGCCTGGCCCTGCTGACCCGGGTGGTGAAGCATGCCCAGGCGCACGGCGTCGTGCCGTCGACGCCACAGGACCCGCGCTATGCGACACGCGCGCCGATGATCCGCAAGGCGGTGGTGCTGAAGGAGGATGCACCGGCCACCCTGGCGTCCCTGGTGGTCACCGTGATGGGCCCCGACCGGCCCGGCC
>JBKJSU010000031.1:0-7371 GCA_046594415.1 Casimicrobiaceae bacterium
GCTGGGCCGCGCAGCCAATGGTCGAAGCGCAAGCCGCGCCCGGCCTGATCCGCCTGTCCCCGTCTTGGAGCTTTCACTGGACGTCACGCTCGCGGTCCTCGCCGCGGGGCTGATGCACGCGACCTGGAATGCGCTGGTCAAATCGTCCGATGGCGGCGACCCGCTGCTCGACACCGCCACCATCGTCGCCGGCTCCACGTTCTTTGCACTGGTCGCGTTGCCATTCGTACCGCTGCCTGGCGTGGCCACGTGGCCCATCCTCGCGGTGTCGGTATGCATTCATTTTGCCTACTACCTGACGCTGGCACAGGCTTATCGCACCGGCGACCTGTCCTTTGCCTATCCATTGATGCGCGGCACGGCGCCGCTGCTGGTCACGGTGCTGGGCGCGCTGTTCCTGCGCGAACTGCCGTCGCTGCAGGTCACGGCCGGCATCGTGCTCATTTCCGCGGGTATCGTCGGCATTGCCTTCGCCGCCCGGCACCATCACCCGCGCGCCGCCGTGGCATGGGCGCTCGCCAACGCCGCCATCATCGCGGTCTACACGCTGATCGACGGCGCCGGCGCGCGCGCCTCCGGCAATGCGTTGTCGTACGTGGCCTGGATGACCTTCGTCGAGGGTGTCCTGTTCCTGGCGTGGCTCGCTGCGCGACAGCGCCGGGCTGCGATCCGGTATGTGGCATTGCGCTGGCGGCGCGGCGCCATCGGCGGCTTCTTCAGCGTGGCTGCCTACGCCATCGTCCTGTGGGCGATGACCCGCGCGCCGGTGGCCGCGATTGCGGCGCTGCGCGAGACGTCGGTGCTGTTCGCCGCCATCATCGGCGCCGTGGTGCTGAAGGAGCGGTTCGGCTACGCTCGCATCATCGGCACGCTGCTGGTCGTGGCCGGCGTGGTCGCCATCAAGCTCTGACCCTTCGACCTTTCCATTCCAGGTTTCCATTCGCCCATGAGCCCAATTCCCACCCAGGCCGCGGCGGTGATCGTCGGCGGCGGCATTGCCGGCGCCTCCACCGCCTATCACCTCGCCAAGCTTGGCATCACCGATGTCCTGCTGCTGGAGCAGGGAACGTTGACCTGCGGCACGACCTGGCACGCCGCAGGTCTTGTCGGCCAGACCCGCGCCACGCGCAACGCCACCCGCATGAGCCAATACGGCATCGAACTCTACGCCTCGCTGGAAGCGGAGACGGGTCTCGCCACCGGGTGGAAGGCCTGCGGCAGCCTCAATGTCGCCAAGACGCCCGAACGGCTGCAGTCGATGCGCCGGCAGATGGCGCGCGCGAAGAGCTTCGGCATCGACTTCGAATTCGTGTCGCCGGCGGAGGCTGGCCGCATCGCCCCGATATTGCGCACCGACGATCTCGCCGGTGCGGTCCACATCCCGGGCGATGGCAAGGTCAATCCCACCGACCTCACGCAATCGCTGGCCAAGGGCGCGCGGATGCGGGGTGCGCGCATCGTCGAGCAGGTCAAGGTCACCGCGGTGGAAACCGCAGGCGGGCGCGTGGTCGCGGTCCGCTGGAAGACCGCCGAGGGCGAAGGCCGCATCGAGTGCGCCACGCTCGTCAACTGCGCCGGGCAATGGGCGCGCGAATTCGGCGCCCGCACCGGCGTCAATGTGCCGCTCTACGCGGCTGAACATTTCTATGTCGTCACCAAGCCCATCCCCGGCGTGACGCCGGCGCTGCCGGTCATTCGCGATCCCGACGGCTTCATCTACTACAAGGAGGAAGTGGGTGGGCTGGTCATGGGCGGATTCGAACCCGCGGCCAAGCCGTGGCACGTGTCGCCGATTCCGGATCCGTTCGAATTCCAGTTGCTGGCCGAGGATTGGGACCAGTTCGAACCACTGATGACCAACGCCATCCACCGCACACCGTGCCTTGAGACCGCGCAGATCAAGATGCTGCTGAACGGACCGGAGAGCTTCACGCCGGACGGCAACTTCATTCTCGGCGAGGCGCCCGAAGTACGCGGTTATTTCGTCTGCGCCGGTTTCAACTCCGCCGGCATCGCCAACGCCGGCGGCGCCGGGCGCCTGATCGCCGAATGGATCGTCGGCGGTGAAGCGCCGCTCGACCTGTGGGATGTCGACATCCGGCGCTTCGCCCCGTTCCACGCCAATCGGCGGCACCTCGCCGACCGTACCGTCGAGTCGCTGGGCCTGCACTACGCGATGCGCTGGCCGCGCGAGGAGCTGACCACCGTGCGGCCGCTGCGCCGTTCGCCGCTCTACGACCGGCTGCGCACGGCCGGCGCCGTGTTCGGCAGCAAGTTGAACTGGGAACGCGCCAACTATTTCCTGCCTCGAGGCGAGACCGTGCCGCCGCCAACGTTCGACACACCCGGATGGCTGCCGTGGGTGCTGGAGGAGCAGCGCGCGTGCCGCGAGGACGTCGTGTTGTTCGACCAGACGTCGTTCGCCAAATTCATCCTCAAAGGTCGCGACGCGCTTGCCGTACTTGAGCGCGCCTGCGCCAACGGCATCGACGTGCCGATCGGCAGGATGGTCTACACGGCGATGCTCAACCGGCGCGGCGGCTTTGAGAGTGATCTCACCATTACCCGGTTGGCCCACGACACGTTCTTCATCCTCACGGGCTCCGGGCAATCCACGCGCGATGCGGCCTGGATCGAGCGTGGCATCGCTCAGGACGAGCACGCGGTGCTGGTCGACGTGACCAGCGGCTACAGCGTGCTGTCGGTGATGGGGCCACAAGCCGAGGCGCTGCTGCGCACGCTGTCGCCCGCCGACCTGACGCGGGCCGGGCTGCCGTTCGGCATGACGGCCGACATTGACATCGGCCACACGCGGGTGCGCGCGGCACGGATGAGCTACGTCGGTGGCCCGGGCTACGAGATTGTCGTGACCACCGACCAGTGCCTGACGCTGTACGACGCGTTGCTCGACGCCGGTCCCGCGTGCGGACTGCGCGACGCCGGCTACTACACGATTGACGCGCTGCGCATCGAGGCCGGACGGCGCGCCTTCGGTCCCGAACTGTCGCCGGACGAGTCGCCGTGGGAAGCGGGGCTCGACTACGCCGTCAAGCTCGACAAGGCGACGACCTTCGTCGGGCGCGACGCGCTGCTGCGGCAACGCGCGGCCGGCGTGCGCAAGCGCCTCGTGCAATTCACCTTCGATGACCCCACGGCCTTTCCGTGGGGCGGGGAGCCGATCCTGATGGATGGCCGGATGGTGGGCGAGATCACGTCGGCGGGCTACAGCCGGAAGCATGGGCGCGCGGTGGCCATGGGCTATGCGCGCAGCCGGCCCGACGGGCCGCCGCTGACGGACGAGGCCATCCTTCGTGCACGCTACGCCGTCGACATCGCCGGTGCCGTGTTTGCCGTCACCCCGCACTTGCAGTTACGCTGACATCTTCGTGCCGCATTCCGCCGTGCCCCGTTAGGTCACACCTTTCCATGCCCAATCGCCTCCCTGCTTCGCCACCACGGCGTGGCCGCATCCCACACAAGGCCGTGACCGCCACCGGCCAGGTGCAAAGCCTCACGCGCGGCCTCTCGCTGCTCGAAGCGCTCGCCACCGCCGAGAGCGGGCTCTCGCTCACCGACCTCGCGCGCAAGGTCGAGCTGGCGCCCTCGACGACGCACCGGCTGCTGGCCACGCTGGAGAAAATGGGCTTCGTGCACCAGGGCGGCGACCTCGCGCGCTGGTACGTGGGACTGCAGGCGTTCACCGTCGGCTCGAGCTTCCTTGCCAACCGCGATTTCGTCGCGCAAAGCCACCCGTACCTGCGCAAGCTGATGGAGCAGTCCGGCGAAACCGCCAACCTCGGCATCCTCGATGGCACCGAAGCCGTGTTCATCGATCAGGTGCAATGCCGCGAAACGATGCGCACGATCGTGAAACTGGGCAGCCGCGTGCCGCTGCACGCGTCCGGCGTGGGCAAGGCGATCTTCGCCGCACTGCCTGATGAGCAGATCGACGCGATCGTCAAGGTGAAGGGGCTGCCGCGGATCACCGCCAACACGATTACGTCGCCAGAAATCATGTGGGCCAGCATTCGCGTGATCCGGCAACGCGGCTATTCGTTCGACGACGAGGAGCATCTTCCCGGCACCCGCTGCGTGGCGTCGCCCATCTACGACGAGCACGCGGAGACTCTGGGCGCGCTCTCGCTGGCCGGACCGCTGTCGCGGCTGCCGGACGATCGCATCAAGCAGTTGGGCCCGCTGGTGGCGCACACCGCGGAAGAGTTGACGCGCCGCCTCGGCGGGCGCTGGCCCCATGGACGCTGACCCGTCGCCGCTGGTCCTCGCCCCCGGCGCGCTACCGCTGGCCGCGCTGCAGCGCATCCACCGTGGTGGCGTGACGCTGGCGCTCGCCCCGGCTGCCGATGCGGCAATCCTGCGCAGTGCCGCCGTCGTGCAGCGCGCCGCCGCGGGGAGCGCACCGGTCTATGGCGTGAACACCGGCTTCGGCAAGCTGGCCAGTACGCGCATCGCGTACGGCGACCTCGCGATGCTGCAACGCAATCTCATCCGCTCGCATGCGGTGGGTGTCGGCGAGCCCCTTCCGGCGCGCGTGGTACGCGTGCTGCTGGCCACCAAGGCGGCCAGCCTCGCCCGCGGCTATTCGGGCGTGCGTCCTGCCATCATTCGCACGCTGCTGGCCGTCCACAACGCCGGAATCGTGCCGTGGATACCGGCGCAGGGGTCGGTGGGCGCATCCGGCGATCTGGCGCCGCTGGCGCACATGACGCTGGCGCTGTGCGGCGAAGGCGAGGTCGTGATCGATGGTCGGCGGCGTCCTGCGCTGCCGGTGCTGCAGGCGGCCGGCATCGCGCCGCTCGCACTCGAAGCCAAGGAAGGACTGGCCCTCATCAACGGCACGCAGGTATCGACGGCGCTGGCGCTCGATGCGTTGTTGCGCTTCGAGACGGTGTTCGCGGCCGCGCTGGTCATCGGCGCGATGACGGTGGATGCGGCGCGCGGCAGCGACGCGCCCTTCGACCCGCGCATTCATGCGTTGCGCGGCCAACCCGGACAGATCGCGGCGGCCAACGCCTACCGCATGTTGCTGGCCGGAAGCGCGATACGGCGCTCGCATCTCGTGGACGACGACCGCGTGCAGGACCCCTACTCGCTGCGCTGCCAGCCGCAGGTGATGGGCGCCTGCCTCGACCAGTTGCGCCATGCCAGCGCGGTGCTGTTGCGCGAGGCCAACGCGGTCACGGACAACCCGTTGGTGTTCGAAGGCATCGACGGCGCCGCCGGCGAGGTGCTGTCCGGAGGCAACTTTCACGCCGAGCCGGTGGCGCTGGCGGCCGATGCGATGGCCGTGGCCATCGCCGAGGTCGGCGCGATCGCGGAGCGGCGCATCGCGATGCTGATCGACAGCAGCGTGTCGCGACTGCCGCCATTCCTGTGCGCCGATCCGGGCCTCAATTCCGGGTTCATGATCGCGCATGTGACAGCGGCGGCGCTCGCCTCGGAAAACAAGTCGCTGGCGCATCCGGCAAGCGTGGACAGCCTGCCGACGTCCGCGAACCAGGAAGACCACGTGTCGATGGCCACCTTTGCGGCCCGTCGCCTTGGCGCCATGATCGACAATACGTCGCACATCCTGGGTATCGAGTTGCTGGCCGCTGCGCAGGGGATCGATTTCCTGCACCCACTGACCACGTCCCCGCCGCTGGCGGGCGCGCACGCGCTGGTGCGGCACGTCTCGGCACGGATGGATGTCGATCGCTACTTCGCGCCGGACATTGAAGCCGCCACGGCACTGGTGCGCGACGGCGCGCTGGCCGCGCTGGTTCCGCCGCACCCGGCGGGAACCTCGCTGCTGCGCGGCGCCACCGGCTGAATCGGCGCCACGCCGCGGCGTCAGCGTCCTGCCATCCGCTGCGCGCGGCGCGCGAGTTCGGGTTGGGGACCCGGGTGCCAACGGGCCAGCAGGTCATCGGCCGCGGCCGTATCGTTGCAGGTGAGCACCATGTCGCAACCCGCCGCGATTGCGGCGTCGGCGCGCGCGACGATATCACCCGCCGTGTACGCGCCGGCCATGCCGAGGTCGTCCGAGAAAATGATCCCGTCGAAACCCAACCGTTGCCGCAGGATGTCCTGCAGCCAGATGCGCGAGTAGCCTGCAGGCAGCGCGTCCACGGCCGGATAGATGACGTGCGCGGGCATCACGGCTTCCAGGCCCTGCGCCGCCAGCACCCCGAACGGGATGAGATCGTCTGCTGCAATTGCGGCCATCGTTCGCTCGTCGATCGGCACTTCGTGATGCGAATCGCCGGCCACGAAACCGTGCCCGGGAAAGTGCTTGCCGACTGCGGCACAGCCGCCACGATTGAGGCCACGGCGAAGCGCTGCGGCGAGATGCGCCACCGCGTTCGGATTGCCGTGGAATGCACGGTCGCCGATGACGGTGCTGCCGCCGAAGTCGAGATCGAGCACGGGCGCGAAGCTGAAGTCGACGCCATGCGCGCGCAACTCGGACGCCAGCACCTGGCCCAGGCGCTCGGCCTCGGCCGTGGCTGCAGCGACGTTGTGGTCCCACAATGCACCCAGCGTGCGCATGGCCGGGATCGCGGTGAAGCCCTCGCGGAAACGCTGGACGCGTCCCCCTTCATGGTCGACCGCCACCAGCAATGCCGGCGTGCGCAGCGCACGAATGGAGGCCACCAGCGCGTCGAGCTGCGCCACATCGCTGAAGTTACGTGCAAACAGGATCACGCCCCCAGTCAGCGGATGCAGCAGACGCGCGCGGTCCGCCGCGTCCAGCGCGACGCCCGCCACATCGAGCATGACCGGGCCCAGCGGCAACGCCACCGGCGTCATCGCGCCACCGCCGCTTCGCGCAGCAACGCCTTCATCTGCCGCACCGCCTCGCGGATGCCGACGAATATGGCGCGGGAGACGATGGCGTGCCCGATGTGCAATTCGCGCACACCTGGCAGCGCCGCCACCGGCTGCACGTTGACGTAATTGAGTGCGTGCCCGGCGTTGAACCGCATCGCCAGTGCGCGAATGGCGGTGCCGGCAGTGGCGATCTTCTGCAGCTCGGCGACGACCGCCGCGCTTTCCGGATCGCGTCCCTTCGCATGAAAGGCGTGCGCGTAAGGCCCCGTATGCACTTCGCAGACCTTGGCGCCGATGCGGTGTGCGGCTTCGATCTGGCGCATGTCGGCGTCGATGAACACCGAAGTGACGATGCCGGCATCCGCCAGGCGCGCCACCGCAGTCTTGAGCGACGCCTCCTGTGCCACGACGTCGAGGCCGCCCTCGGTCGTGATTTCATGCCGCCCCTCTGGCACCAGCATGGCCATTTCCGGCTTGAGCTGGCATGCGATGGCGATCATCTCCGTCGTGGCAGCCATTTCGAGGTTGAGCTTGATGTGG
>JBKJSU010000501.1:0-3777 GCA_046594415.1 Casimicrobiaceae bacterium
CTTTGCATCAAGCACGCCGTTCCGCGCATGCGCAAGCGCGGCGGCGGTTCCATCATCAACATGTCGTCGTTGATGGGCATGCGAGGCATGCCGATGCGCAGCGCCTACACCGCCAGCAAATACGCAGTGCTGGGCATCACCGATGCGGTGGCGCAGGAAGTAGGTGTCGACAACATTCGCGTGAACGCGCTGTGCCCCGGTGCCGTCAACGGCGATCTGATGCAGCGCGTGATTGCCTCGCGGGTGGCCGCCGAAGGCAGAAGTGCCGAGGACATCATCCGCGCCAACTACACGGACAAGGCGTCGCTGCGCCGCTGGGTGGAGCCAGCGGAGGTCGCGGCGGCGGCACTATTTCTCGCCAGCCCGGCTTCCGCCGCCATCACTGGCGAGCGCCTGCGTGTCGACGCGGGGCGCAACTGACGCCTTCGGGCATCGCTCAAGACCAAGGCACCTATGCGCGACAAGACCATCCTGACCTGCGCCGTCACCGGCAATCTGACGACACGCGCACAGAATCCGGCGTTGCCGGTGACGCCGGCGGAAATCGCGGCAAGCGCGATCGACGCGGCGCGCGCCGGTGCGGCGATCGTCCATCTGCATGCGCGTGATCCCGTGACAGGTCGTGGCAGCATGGAGGCGGGGCACTTTGCCGAGATCGTGGAGCGCATTCGTGCGTCAGAGGTCGACGTCATTCTCAACCTTTCGACAGGTGAGGGTGGTCGTTTTGTTCCGTCCGTCGACAACCCGCAAATTGCGGCGGCAGGGTCTACGCTCACGCAGCCAGCCCGACGCGTAGCCCATGTCGAGGCATTGCGCCCCGATGTCTGCACGCTCGACTTCAACACGATGTATTCGGGCACTGCAGTGGTGATCAACACACCGCCCAATCTCGAGATCATGGCGCAATTGATTCAAGCCGCCGATGTCATGCCCGAAATAGAAATATTCGATTCGGGTGATCTGCAACTTGCTCTCAACTTTCTCGAACGCGGCATTCTGCGCACGCCGCTGATGTGGAACATTGTGCTGGGCGTGCGCTATGGCGCCATGGCCGATACGCAGACGATGCAGTACTTCGCATCGAGGCTGCCACGCGCTGCGCAGTGGACGGCCTTCGGCATCGGCCGCATGGCTTTCCCCATGATCGCGCAGGCGTGGCTGCTAGGCGGACATGTGCGCATCGGCATGGAAGATACCGTGTACGTCGATCGCGGTGTGCTCGCCACGAGCAACGCCCAGCTCGTGACCAAGGCCATCGGCATCGTGACGAGCCTCGGTGGAACGATCGCCACCGTTGATGAAGCGCGCGCGATGCTGCAGATTAGGCCGCGTGCCAGCGCGCCCGCAGTGTCGACAGCGATATCGTCAAGGGTGTCGATGACGGCAGTATAGACAAGTGACAAGCGCGCAATGGCGCGGTGGCGCCGTTGCTCGTTCCCCGTGAACCGAGGTCCGGTTGCGGACCCACGACCAGGAGCACGACATGAAAATAGGTAAGCGTCTGCTGCACGCCGGATGTATCGCGCTGGTTCTGGCGGCGAATGGGGTCATGGCGCAGGCGTGGCCGAGCAAGCCGATCCGCCTCGTCGCGCCGTTCCCGCCCGGAAGTTCGATCGACATCATCGCGCGATTGCTGGCCCAACCGATGAGTGAAAGTCTTGGCGTCCCCATGGTCGTCGAGAACAAGGCCGGCGCTGGCGGCAACATTGGTGTCGACGCGGTCGTCAAGGCACCAAAGGACGGCTACACGATCGGCATCGGCGCCCGTGGACCGCTCGCGATCAACGGCTACCTGGTCGATAACCTGTCGTACGATCCGGTGAAGGACGTCGCCCCAATCGCGCTCTTTGGCAGCAGTGCCATCGTGCTGTGGGTCAGCGCCGACTTTCGGGCGACGACAATGCAGGAATTCGTGGCGCTTGCGAAGGCGAAACCGGGCCAGCTCAACTATGCATCGGACGGCATCGGCAGCACCAACCATCTGGGCGGGGAGGCGTTGCGCCGCGCTGCAGGCGTGGACGTGGTGCACATTCCGTACAAGGGCACGCAAGAGGCGCTGGTCGCGCTGCTGCAGGGCGACGTGCAAATTTTCCCGGCTGGTCTGCCGCCGCTGGTGGGTCAGTGGAAAGCCGGCAAGATTCGTCCGCTGGCAGTGGCGACCAAGGCGCGCATCGAACAGTTGCCGGATGTCCCGACGGTTTCGGAAGTCGGCATCGGCGGTGCGGAAATGTCGGCATGGTTTGCGATGTTTGCGCCGGCGGGCACGCCACCTGACGTCATCGCCAAATTGCGGGGCGCGCTGGGCGCTGCGCTGGCCAAGCCGGACGTACGCGACCGGCTCGTTTCGTTGGGCATCACACCGCAGCTGTCGACGCCGGAAGAGTTGGCAAAACTCGTGCTCGATGAACAGGCCAAATGGGGCCCGTTCATCAAGTCGTCGAACATGAAACCCACCGCCAATTGAGATCAGGTCGCCACGGCACTTAAACGGTGGCGACCGGCGTGACGGGTGCACCGACAGCGCCGGGCAGGCGCAGCGGGGGCGCTGTCAGCAGGAAGCGGGCGCGCCCGTGTTCGTGGAGCCATTGCGCCAGTTCTGCGAAATACCACAATTCGCCCAGCGGAATCCCCAGCTTGAACAGACATAGCTCGTGCAAGCGCTCGTAAGCCTGGCCGATATCGCGCCGAGCAGGCGGGACCGCCTCTACCGCGAAATTGTCGGCGGCGATCGCGGCAATGCCGCTGTCCGCGATCCATTGCAGCAGCTTTTCGTCACAACCGTCGAGATGACAGAACGCATCGTCGAGCGTACGCGCGTCGGGATGCAATCCTTGCGCGAGCAGCGCCGCCGACTGCCCGGTGTGCAAACAAAGGATGTCACCGGTTTCCACCTCGGCACGCCCGGCCTCGAGCGTGCGCATCAAGTCGTCGTAGCTGACGACACGGCGGGTGTCGCCGAATTGCCGCAGCAGATCCACCAGCACGCCACGACCTTGCACGCCGGTCGTCGCCATGCGTTCGATGCCAAGCGCGGTCGCGCCGGAAAACGATGCCGCACCCACTTGGTCGGCGGTCGGGACATCGGCGCCAATATCGACCTCGCCGCGAAATCCGTTGTAGTACCGAATCTCCGGAACGCCGTCGCCATCGGCATCGAATACGGAGCCGACATGCGCCAGCGCATCCCAATGGGTGGAGAACTGGCTATACAGCATCACCGCGTCGTCGCAGAAAACATCGGGATGATCGTTGGTTGGGCGCATGTTGTATTTCACCCGGCCGTTGCGCACCATCGGCTGCAGGCGCGGCGGCCTGCGCTGCAGATCGTGATAGTTGCCACCGGGGCGGTCGAGCGGCAGGGCCAGACAGAAGCATCGGCCCTCGCGCACCTCGGATGCGGCCGCCCGCACCTTGTCGGGCGTGATGAGATTGAGACGGCCCAGTTGATCATCCGGACCGAAGTCGCCCCAGTTGGATCCCGGAGGCCGGTGCAGCCATCGTTGCGTTGGGGTCACGTTGCAGACTCCAGGTTCACGTCGATTCGCGCAACGCCATGCGGCGCGATCCCGGGTTCGATTGAATCATGCTTCTGCCGATCCCGCCATCGCATCGTGCAGCGGCGCCGCTTTCCTATCGTCACAACATTGCGCACAATGACGGCATGAGCGCAACCAGTGACCTGCGTATCGGCGCCGGCGTCATTCGCGGTGAACCAGTTCGGTTTACGTGCGATGGCGCAGAAATCAATGCTTTTGAAGGGGAAACCGTGGCGGCGGC
>JBKJSU010000505.1:0-4424 GCA_046594415.1 Casimicrobiaceae bacterium
GTGCTGCACGACGGGCCGCCGTATGCCAACGCCGACATTCACATCGGCCATGCGGTCAACAAAATCCTCAAGGACATCATCGTCAAGAGCAAGGGCTTCGCCGGCTTCGACGCGCCCTACGTGCCGGGCTGGGACTGCCACGGCATGCCCATCGAAGTGCAGATCGAGAAGACGCATGGCAAGCATCTCTCCGCCGCCGACACGCAGCGACTGGCGCGCGCCTACGCCACCGAGCAGGTGGACAAGCAGCGCCAGCAATTCATGCGCCTCGGCGTGCTGGGCGAGTGGGACAACCCGTACCTGACGATGGCCTACAAGAACGAGGCCGATGAGATCCGCACGCTGGGCAAGATCCTCGACAAGGGCTACGTGTATCGCGGCCTGAAGCCGGTGAACTGGTGCTTCGATTGCCAGAGCGCGTTGGCGGAAGCGGAAGTGGAGTATGAAGATCGCGTCGATCTCGCCATCGACGTCGGATTCCCGTTGCGCGAAGGTGAACGTTCGCGGCTGGCCGAAGCGTTCGGCATGCCGGCGTTGCCCGATGGACCGGCATACGCGGTGATCTGGACCACGACGCCGTGGACGATCCCGGCCAACCAGGCGTTGAACGCGCATCCGGATTTCACCTATGCGCTCGTTTCCACGCCGAAGGGCACCTTGCTGCTGGCGGAATCGCTGGTGGAAGCCTGCCTGCAACGCTATGGCCTTTCCGGGCAGGTGATCGGCACGGCCACCGGCGAGAAACTCGAGCGCATCGAATTTACCCATCCGTTCTACGACCGCGCGTCGCCGATCTACCTTGGCGACTACGTGACGCTGGAGCAGGGCACCGGACTCGTGCACTCGTCGCCGGCATATGGCGTGGAGGATTTTCTGTCGTGTCGTCGCTATGGCATGAAGGATGACGACATGTTGAATCCGGTGCAAGGCGATGGCCGCTATGCGGAAAGCCTGCCGTTCTTCGGCGGCCTGAAGATTTGGGACGCCAATCCCAAGGTCGTCGACAAGCTGCGCGAAGCAGGTGCGCTGCTGCACGTCACCAAGTTCAGCCATAGCTACATGCATTGCTGGCGCCACAAGACGCCGATCATCTATCGCGCGACTACGCAATGGTTTGCCGGGATGGAGGGTACCCCCGGTTTCAACGGCCACAAGCCTGCCGAGTCGCTGCGCGCTACTGCGTTGCGCGGCATCGAAGCCACCACGTTCTATCCGGCGTGGGGCAAGGCGCGGCTGCACGGCATGATCGCGCATCGACCCGACTGGACGCTGTCGCGGCAGCGGCAGTGGGGCGTGCCGCTGCCGTTCTTCGTCGATCGCGAGACCGACAAGCTGCACCCGGACACGATGGCATTGCTGGAACTCGCGGCCAGCAAGGTGGAGCACGGCGGCATCGAGTCCTGGTTCGAAGCCACGTACGAGGACTTCGGTGTCGACGAGAAAAAATACCGCAAGCTCACCGACACGCTCGACGTCTGGTTCGACTCGGGCGCCACGTTCGAGACTGTGCTGGGCGGACCGGACGGCCGCACCACGCGGATGGGCTCGCATTCGGCGCAGACCGGTTTTCCCGCTGACCTCTACCTCGAAGGTTCCGACCAGCATCGCGGCTGGTTCCACTCGTCGCTGCTCGAATCGTGCATGGTCAACGGCGTGCCGCCGTACAAGGCGCTGTTGACGCATGGCTTCGCCGTGGATGGCGAGGGCAAGAAGATGTCGAAGTCGAAGGGCAACGTCGTCGCGCCGCAGAAGATCTGCGATTCGCTCGGCGCGGAAATCCTGCGGCTGTGGGTCGCGGCCACCGACTATTCGGGCGAATTGTCAATCTCCGACGAGATCCTGAAGCGCGTGGTGGAGAGCTATCGCCGCATCCGCAACACGTTGCGCTTCCTGCTCGCCAACACGGCGGACTTCGACGCTGCGCGCGACGCATTGCCGGTTGACCGCCTCTTCGAAATCGACCGCTTCGCGCTGGCCCAGACGCAGATGATGGTCACCGCTGCCGAGGCCGATTTCAACCGCTACGAGTTCCACCTGGTCGTGCAGCGGCTGCAGACCTATTGCTCGGAGGAGTTGGGCGGGTTCTATCTCGATGTGCTGAAGGACCGGCTCTATACCACCGCCGCCAACAGTCCCGCGCGCCGTTCCGCGCAGACGGCGCTGGCGCTGATCCGCGACGCATTGTTGAAACTGATGGCGCCCATCCTGTCCTTTACGGCGGAGGAGGCCTGGCGCATCCTGCACCCAGAGGCGGCGACCATCTTCATCGAACAATGGAAAGGCACGTTGCCCGAAGTGATCGACGGTGGCGCACTGGTTACGAAGTGGGATCGCATACTGGCGGTGCGCGCGGCCGTGCAGCGCGAGCTCGAAACGGTGCGCCAGGCGGGTACGATCGGATCGTCGTTGCAGGCCGAGGTGGCCATCGTCGCGCCGCAAGCCGATTACGCCGCGATGGCAGCGCTGGGCGATGACCTGCGCTTCGTCACCATCACCTCCGCGGCCACGTTGACGCAAGGTGACGCGCTCGCCATCCGCGTGACGCCGAGCACCTACGCCAAGTGCGACCGTTGCTGGCATTGGCGCGCGGATGTCGGCGCCACGGCGGCGCATCCGACGCTATGCGGTCGTTGCGTGTCCAACCTCTTTGGCGCTGGTGAGTCGCGCCGGTTCGCGTGAACGGACGGCGACCCCGGATACCATGGCGGAGATGAGCGCAGTGAACTCGGCAACTGCCGCGGGTCCGGTGGCCGCGCGCCAATGGTGGCGCTGGCTCTGGCTGGCCGTCGCGGTCATCGTGGCCGACCTTGCCACCAAGGCGTGGGTCGTCGCGGTGTTCCACGAGGGGCAGGAGCTTCCCGTCACCTCGTTCTTCAGTCTCGTGTTGGCGTACAACACCGGTGCGGCCTTCAGCTTCCTGGCGGGAGCGGGTGGCTGGCAGCGGTGGTTCTTCGCCGGCATCGCGGTGGCCGCAAGCGTGCTGTTGGTCTGGATGCTGCGCCGTGGCGGCAGCCGATTGCTGAGCCTGGGGCTGGCGCTCATCCTGGGCGGCGCGCTGGGCAACCTGTGGGATCGCGTCACACTGGGCCGCGTCACCGACTTCCTGCTGTTTCACTATGCCGGCTGGTCGTGGCCCGCCTTCAACATCGCCGACAGCGCCATCACCGTGGGCGCTGCGTGCATCATCCTTGACAGCTTTCGCTCGCGTCGCGACGAATCGCCGCCGCGCGCCCCCTGAGGAAAATCGATGGATGTCCTGCTGGCCAATCCCCGTGGCTTCTGCGCCGGTGTCGATCGCGCGATCGCCATCGTCGAGGAGGCGCTCGCGCAATTCGGAGCGCCGATTTATGTGCGGCACGAGGTCGTGCATAACAAATTCGTCGTCGACGACCTCAAGGCCAAGGGCGCGGTGTTCATCGAAGACCTCGACGAAGTGCCCGCCGGCGCCACGGTCGTGTTCTCGGCGCATGGCGTTTCGAAGGCGGTGCGCGCGGAAGCCGAGGCGCGCGGCCTGACGGTCTTCGACGCCACGTGCCCGCTCGTCACCAAGGTCCACGCCGAAGTGGCGAAGATGGAAGCGCAGGGCCGCGACATCGTGATGATCGGGCATGCGGGGCACCCGGAGGTGGAAGGCACGATGGGGCAGTCCTCCGGCGGCATTCACCTCGTCGAATCGGTGGCCGACGTGGCGCATATTGCCGTCCGCGATCCGGCCAGACTTGCCTACGTGACGCAGACCACGCTTTCGGTGGACGATGCCGCTGAGGTCGTGGCGGCGCTGAAAGCGCGCTTTCCCGCCATCATCGGGCCGAAGCGCGACGACATTTGCTATGCGACGCAGAACCGGCAGGACGCGGTCAAGGTGCTGATCCCGCAGGTCGATGCCGTGATCGTCGTCGGTAGCCCCAACAGCTCCAATTCCAATCGGCTGCGCGAAGTGGCGGCGCATCGCGGCGTGCCGGCCTACATGGTGGACCGCGCCGACGAGTTGCGCGGGGAAGGGGTGGCCGGCAAGCGCCGCGTAGGCGTGACGGCCGGCGCCTCGGCGCCCGAGGTGTTGGTCAAGCAGGTGCTGGCGCGGCTGAAGGAAATGGGCGCGCTCGGCGTGACGGAACTGTCGGGCGTGGTGGAAAACGTGACGTTCCCGTTGCCCAAGGGCTTGCACGGCCAGGCCAGTGGCAAGGCGCCGGAAGTCGGGCCATCGTCATCCGCTTGATCGCCCGACTGCCGCTCGCGTGAACGGTCAGCGTTGCTTCTCGGCGCGAAACCAGGCCAGCAGCGCCAGAAACGTGGTTACCGCAAGCAGCGCCGCCATGGCGGCCACGGCGCTGTGACGTCCGGTCTCGGTCAACGCCCGCACCAGCGCCTCGGCGAAGTAGAACGGTGCGAGCAACGATAGCCATTGCCGTGGTTTGCGGTCGCCC
>JBKJSU010000119.1:0-7010 GCA_046594415.1 Casimicrobiaceae bacterium
TCCAGCAGGCCCTGTTCGCGCAGGAGAGCCAAGTCACGATCACCTGCATGGGCGATCGTCAGCCACCCGGCGCTCAGTATTAACCCGCAAAGTCGGCGCATGATCAGTTCGCTCCAGTGGTGCTGCTGACCTTCACCGCGCCGGGTGCGACCGCAGCGGACTCCGGTCCCTTGGCAGGCGTGGCGGCAGGTTTCGCCGTCACGACGAGTCGCCGCTCGCGACCAGCGGCGCCTTCCGCACGCGCGACCTGGCTCGCGGCTGCAGCGCTGCGCCCGGTTGTGGTGTTCCGGGACGGCGAGCTCAAACTGGCCGGCGCGGTATTCGCGGCAACGGAATTGGAATGACTGCACTGATTGCCGGAGGCATCCATGCCGCCCTCCGGACCTCCGGAACAGACTTGCGCATGTGCCGAAGCGGCAAGGACAGCTGCAGCGGCAACTAGAATTGTGCGAATTGTGTTCATCCAGGTCTCCTTGACTGACGGTTGCTCATGACTTTCGACGGCCTTCGACGGTGCGCGATTGTGCGAATCGCGGCATTTCCGACCCCGGCGCTTACGGTGCAATGACGTCCATGCTTCCGCCGCGATCCGGCGTCAGTGCGAGCAGCGTGGGCGGGGTGCCTTCGAACCGCTCGCGCCGCTCGTCGAACACTTGCTTGCGATGTGCCTCAGCGCGAACGCCGACCCGTGCCGGCTCCTTCTGCTGAGCGGTCGAAGTTGCTGTCGGCGTGCCGGCGTCGTTGACGCTGGCGCTGAATCCGATCAGCGTGAGCAACGCCAGAAAGCCCATGCACACGGCAAACTTGACCGCCCTGGCGACGCCGTAAGCCGGTTCGTCGGACGTCATCCGCAACAGTCTTTCGTGTCTCGTCGTTTGCATGTTGACCTCCTGACGGTGATGGTGGGCGAAGGCTCCAAACCCGGTTGCCTTCAATGGGACGTACGCAAAGCTAAGGCGGAACCGGCCACGCCGGGATGCGAATATTCGGCTTTTACATCGGGGACGATTCGCGGTGACAACCGGGTGGTCAGCGCATGCCGTACGCGGTACAGTGTTTGGCCTACGGAATGCCTCTGGGCCGACCCTCATCACGAAGCCCGCCAAGGGCGCCGCATCATGGTTGACGACATCACTCCCGCCGCAAACGTTGGGCAACCGCAGCTCACGCAGCTGCTGGCATCCGCCCGCCAAGGCGATCAGAACGCGGCGGGTGCCGCATTCGGCCTGCTCTATGAAGAACTGCGGCGTCTGGCGCGCGCCAAGCTGCGCCAGCATCAGTCGATGACTTTGCTGGACACGACGTCGCTGGTGCACGAGACCTATCTCAAGCTGGTCGGCGCGAACTCACTGCCGGTTGAAGACCGTCACCACTTCTTTACCTATGCCGCACGCGTCATGCGCTCGGTGATCGTCGACTTCGCACGTGCACGGCAAGCCGAACGGCGGGGCGGCGAAGCGGACCACGTGGTCCTCGACACCGCGCTATCCGACAAGATCAGCGCGCCCGAGAACGACGTGCTGCGCGTGCACGAGGCGCTCGAGGTCCTCGCCCAAGTGGACGAGCGCCTGGCGCAGGTGGTGGAGATGCGCTACTTCGGCGGTCTTTCCGAAATCGAGATCGCCGAGGTGCTGGGCCTTTCCGAACGGACCGTCCGGCGCAGTTGGGAGAAGGCGCGCCTGCTGCTATTGGCCGCGCTCGGTTAGCTCGGCGGAGGCGCGGCCGGTGATAATTTGCGCGCCCTTTGACCGGTTTTTCGGCGCCAATGCGTATGGTCAGGCAAGAGGCGATTTCCGCCTCCCGGGGACCTGCCGGCTAGCGCGGGCAGAAGAGCCCCTGACCAGGATGCCGGTGCGCCGCCACCATGAACACGCCGATGCTTTTCGAAGCCACGATGCTCTTGTGCTTTGGCGTGGCCTGGCCGATCGCGACCATGAGAATGCTGCGTACCGGTCGCGCCGAAGGCAAAGGCCTCGGCTTCACGATGATCATCTGGGTCGGGAACCTCGCCGGTGCGGCATCCAAGGTCGTGACCGCGGATGCGCCGGACATCCGGCTGGCGCCGGTGTTCTGGCTTTACCTGCTCAACAGCTTCACCGCCGGCTTCAACGGTTGGTTGCAGTGGTATCTGCCGCGGCGTGCCAAAGAGACGAAGCGACTGGCGGTGCCGGCAAGGCGAGCTGCGGGACCACTGATGCGTGTTGCCCTGCACTAGCGAGGTGGGGCAGGCAGGCGCTGTGGCGGTAGGTCCCGAGGCGCTGCGCCGCCTCTCCCATTTGGTCGATACCGCGCTCGAATTGTCGGTGTCGGAGCGCGAGACCTGGCTCGCGCGCCTGGCCGGCGAGGATGCGGCGTTGGCGCCGACATTGCGCGATCTGCTGGCGCGCCATTCGTCCAAGGAAACCGCTGACCTACTGGACGCCCCGCCCGCGTTCACCATCGCCGGCGCACCGGCGAATGCATCGGAATTGCACGTAGGCGACACCGTCGGCCCCTATCGACTGGAGCGGTTGTTGGGTCATGGCGGCATGGGCGAGGTGTGGCTCGCGGCGCGCGTGGATGGCAGCCTCAAGCGCAAGGTCGCGCTCAAGCTGCCGCACATCACCTGGGCGCCCGGGTTGGCCGAGCGCTTCGCGCGCGAGCGCGAGATCCTGTCCGGATTGGAGCACCCGAACATCGCGCGTCTCTACGACGCCGGCGTCGATGCCCAAGGGCGTCCGTATATGGCGCTCGAATACGTCGAGGGCCAGCCGCTCGACGAGTACTGCAACTTACGTGCGCTGTCGGTCGAAGCGCGCCTCAAGCTGCTGCTGCAGGTGGCCGACGCCATGGCATTTGCCCACAGTCGCCTCGTTGTCCATCGCGACTTGAAGCCAGGCAATATGCTCGTGACCGCCGATGGGCAGGTGCGCCTGCTCGACTTCGGCATCGCCAAGCTGATGGAAGGCGACCGGACGCGGGAAACCGCGCTGACGCAGATGTCGGGGCGCGCCCTGACGCTGGATTATGCAAGTCCGGAACAGATACGTGGCGAGCCGATCGGCACTGCGAGCGACGTGTATTCGCTTGGCGTGGTCGCGTTCGAGCTGCTGACCGGCGCGCGGCCGTATCGGCTCAAGCGCGGCAGCGCCGCGGAACTCGAGGAAGCGATCACCGGTGCCGACGCGCCGCTGGCGAGCAACGTCGCCGACAGCGCAGCAGTGAAGAAACTGCTCAAGGGCGACCTCGACGCGATCCTCAACAAGGCGCTCAAGAAGCAGGTTGCCGAACGCTACCCCATCATCGATGCGCTGGCTCAGGATATGCGCCGGTATCTCGCAGGCCAAGGTGTCACCGCGCGTCCTGACACGATCGTCTATCGGTTGTCCCGCCTTGCGCGGCGGCAACGTACGCCACTCGCTGCCGGCTTGGTGGCAATTATCGGTTTCGTTCTGGCGCTGGGCTTTGGCGCCACTGCGGTTGTCATCCTCGCATTGCTGTTAGGCCTAGGCGCAGCGCTGTGGCAGGCGCGGGTTGCACGTGGGCAGACCCGCATTGCCCAGACCGAGGCAAAGACCGCAGAGGCGGTGCAGAGCTTCTTGGAAGGTGTTTTCCGTGCCAACAGCGGTGACCAGGCCGACCCGATCAAGGCGCGCCAGCGCACGGCCAAGCAGTTGCTCGACGAAGGTGCGGCACGCATCGCAAACGAACTCGACGACGAGCCGCTGGCCAAGCTGCGTGTGCTCAAGACCCTGGCCAACATGTACGAGGACATGTCGGAGACCGAAGCGGCAACGGTACTGTTGCGCCAGCGCCACCAACTGGCAGCGAACCGCATTGGACCGAATTCGGCAACGGCCGCCGAGGCGTTGGGGGACTTGGGGCAAACGCTGGCCGAGGCGGAAAACCTGAAGGAATCTCAAGAAGCGCTGAACAAGGCGGACGCCATCCTGCAGCGTTGGCCGGACCCGACCGGACGTGCCGAAATCAGGCGTGACGTTGGGCTGGCGACCTTGTACTTCCGCATCGACCCAAATAAGGGCGTGGCGCCGGCCGAGCGGGCGCTGGCTGCGCTGCGCCTGCAAGCACCGTCTCTGGCCCTCGTCGAGGCGTTCCTCCTGCTGGGTTTGAACTTGCATCATGCTGGCAACTTCGTGCGCGCCAAGCTGGCGCTTGAAGAGGGATTGAAGTGCGCTCAGAGTGCACCGGGCGGGGCGCGCAGCCTCTCGATCGAGCTCCTGATTTCGCTTGCCCGCGTCACCGGGGAGCTCGATGACATCGACCTGGCCGATCAGTATTTCGCACGCGCGTTGCAGCTCAGCGAAACAGACACCGGGGTGGCGGGCCTGCATACGCTGGTGACCATGGGCCAACGCGGCGAGCTTCTCGCCAACGGTGGCCGGTTGCGAGAAGGGGCCGAGCTCCTCGACCAGGCTCTCAAATTGTTACTCTCTTGGCCCGATTCACCCGACCGCACGGCACACATCCCGGGCTTCACCGCCTACGACGCGCGCGTACTGCTTCGCGTGGGCCGGCCCGAAGAGGCACTGGCGGTCGCCGACCTGGGGTTGCGCAATTTCAATTCGGAGACGGGCAATCCCCGATGGCCAGTACGGTTGCTGGCCACGCGCGCCCTTACATTGTTGCAGTTAGGACGTGACCGCGAGGCCGAAGTTGCGATCATTGCGGCGCGCGAACTGATCGAAAAGGCGCATCTGGAGGCAGATTGGGCACGCTTGGTCGTCCTTGCTGAGGCGCGGCTGTTGGCCTTGCGCGGTCGCGGTGTGCTGGCGCTGGAGGTCTGGCGCGAGTATCGGCGAGCCGCCAGCTTGCCCGAATTGCCGCCGGCGCATGACTTCGCGGCGCTGTGCGAGTTGGCCGAATTTGAGCTCGCCGCGGACCTGCCCGGCGCGGCCTTCGAACACATAGACCAGGGCCTCAACGCGCTGACTGCGCACGCCATGCGTGCCCACCATGCCGAGGTGGAGTCCCAGCTCCATTTATTGCGTGGCTTGGTCTTGGCACGGCTGCAGCGCCCCGCCGAGGCTCGCGCAGCGTTGGCCGAAGCGGTGCGCGGGCGTGAGGCCACGCTCGAGCCAGAGCAAAGTCCCCAGTTGGCCGAAGCCCGGCTGGCCCTCGCCGCGGCCCTGCTGGCGAACCATGAAACCGACGCAGCGCGCGCACAATGGTTGCAGGCACGCGACATCGTGGCGCGTCACGCGCAGCTGGGTCCGCAATACACCGAGCCATTGTGCGAATTGGCGAAGCGCCTGACGCCGGGCTGAGTCGCGGAGCAATGTGCGGATCGAGCCCGCGATGGCCACGTAGTGGGGATGATTCATGAAGCCGGAGCAGCTTTTGGTCGTGGGTTCGACTCCTACAGCGGCACCAGCTATCGCGCGCCCACTGCGACAAGCTCGCGCTTCGAAGTATCCTTTGCCGCAGCGATATCGAAAAAGTGCAGCCTTGCTGCTATGATTTAATGATGTCGAAGTGGCGTACTTCCAGGGGGAACGCGGTGGCCGCGAATATTCAAGAGGCGTTGGATGGTGAAGGGTTGCCGGGTGTTGTTCGCTACCTGAATGCGAAGGTTCCGCACCGTTATACCGGAATGTTTTTGAAAGACGGTCCGCTGCTTGTCAACGTTGCCCTGTTCGATAAGCAGGTCCCGAACCCGCCATTGTGGGAACCGTTTCCAGTAGAAGATTCCTTTTGTAGCGTTGTAATTGCGTCGGGGCATCCCCTGACCATTCACGAAGCGGTACACGACTCCAGAAGCGAGGTAATGCGCCATAACGCGGCCAAGATTGTTCAGGCGTACTGCGGGATTCCTTTGCTCGACGCGGAAGGCGTCACGCGCGGGACACTTTGCCATTTTGACGAACAGGCACTTGATTTCGAAGTGGATTTGAATTCGTTGTTGCAAGTTCCGTCGGTGGTGCTGCCGCTGATCCTGCGTGAATGGAAGCGTGAGCCATTGCACTGAAGGTATTATTCATAGCCGGAATGAGATGCGCCGCGCATGCGGTTAGGTTGCGTAACCAATTTCTCGCCAACGGCTGCGCTGACTGACGTTGGGGGGCATTCATCAGCGAGCCATTGGGATGACCAGGGACCAACCAGACGCCAACCCCACTCGCTGGTGGAGCCAGTTGCACCATCCCCGCCTGCTGTCGGGGCTGGCGGTCGGGCTGGCGGTCTACTTCGCGTTGCAGTTCCTCACCGAGATGCCGTGGCGCGTGCGCTTCATCACGGCGTGGGATGTCGGCACGAGCGTCGCGCTGATCGCGCTCTACGTCGGCCTGCGCGGCGCGACCGCGCAGGCGATGCAGCGCAATGCGCAACGGCAGGACGCGCGCAAGTGGGCGGTATTGATCATCTCGCTGGTGGCTGCCACGGCCAGCCTCGTGGTGATCGCCTCGGAAATGCCGCTGGTGAAGAATGCCGCGGGTGTCGAGCAGGCCTTGCGCGTGATCTTCGTGGTCTTCACCGTGGTGCTGTCGTGGGCGTTCATCCACACGGTATTCGCCGTGCACTATGCGCACGACTACTACGTGGACGCGGACCTGTCGAAGACGGCCTCCCGCACGGAGAAGCGGCGACTGACATTCCCGGGCGACCAGATGCCCAACTACGGCGATTTTCTCTATTTTTCGTTCACCGTGGGGATGACGTTCCAGGTGTCGGATGTCCAGATCACCGATGGCGAGATGCGGCGTGTGGTGCTCGCGCACGGCGCGACGTCGTTCTTCTACACCACGGGCATCCTGGCGCTGGCGATCAACCTGGTGGCCGGCCTGATCTGAAGCGGCCGCCACCAGGTCTGATTCAATGCCGGTGCGGCGCGTTCAGGGAACGCACCCCACGACGCCGATCCCCAGTCCTTCGGGTGTCCATCGGGCCAGGATCATGTTCACGCGAATCGGCAGCTCTGTCGTGTAGCGATGGTTCGGCGCGCCGCCCATGCCGTCGTTGTACAGGCGATAGAGTTGTCTCGTTCCCGCCGGGCACAAGCCTGCGGCCGAGGGCAG
>JBKJSU010000255.1:0-4058 GCA_046594415.1 Casimicrobiaceae bacterium
CTCAGTTGGTAGAGCAGCGCATTCGTAATGCGAAGGTCGGGGGTTCGACTCCTCTTGCCGGCACCAAGAATCAATGAGTTATACCGCCAAGTAGCCCATTGGCAGGGTTCGCCAGCCACAACCATTTCCCTCCAGACCCGCGGCGAGCCGTAGGTCTGCCCGGGCAACGTGTAGCTTGCCCGGATGTGCACCAGCAAGCACAAGTAGCCCACAAATACAGTACGACCGACGTTGGCGTCGGCCGACCCAGCGCCGTAGCGTATTCGCACGTGCGTGTTGCGACAGGCCAACGGCTACGCGTTCGCCTTCTCCAAAAGCTTGACAGCGGCACAGCGCATCGCGTATCAATGACAATGTCATTGCAATGAAGGTATCGAAATTCCCCGCGCGCTGTCGAGCACAGCGTTGTTGGGGTTGCAGGGTTGTCTGAAAAGGGCAAATCCGGCGAAAGCCGGAGACGCAAAATCACCGGTCTAACGGGCTAAATACCCTATGACGGCGGGATTGCCAGACTCGAGAGGAACTTCGCCGGTTCAGGGGGGGTTGCTCGGTTCGCATGAAGTGGGATGGCACCGGCACGGGTAGGCACCCGTCCCAGTCCGTCATCGCTCGTCGAACCACCGGTTCGCTCCGGGGGCCTGCTGTCGCGCCGCCAGCATTTGGAGCGAATCGATGGAATCGAAATACGTACACGCGCATCTTCGCCACTTCCGGTCGGCGGTCGCCTTCACGCGCCGCCGCGCCGAGGGTCTCCCGCGGGCGCTTCTGCTGTTCGCGGTGGCTTCGCTCGTCTGGACCTTCGGCAACATGCCGGCGCGTGCGGCGGAGACCCCCACGACGAGGCCGGCGTTTGCGAGCGGCTACGTTCTCGTGGCCAAGAACCCGGCGAGCCGCGACCTCGATTTTCTCACGGCACTCACCAGCAATCGCGGTAACACGCTCGGCCAACTCCGCGGCCTCGACGTGCACGTCGTCGGCGTGCCGGCGGGCAGCGAGGAAGCGACCATCGCACGGCTCGCGCGTAATCCGCACGTCACGTTTGCCGAAGTCGATGCGCTGGTGGAACCGAGCGGCGCCGCGACCGACCCGGGCTATGCGTCCGAATGGCACCTGCCCAAGATCGGCGCGCCCGCCGCCTGGGATCTCGCGGTCGGCAGCGGCATCACGATCGCGATCCTCGACACCGGGGTCGACGGCACGCACCCGGACCTCGCGGCCCGCCTGGTTCCGGGATGGAACGTCTACGACAACAACAGCAACACCAGCGACGTCTACGGCCATGGCACGTCCGTGGCTGGCGCTGCCGCGGCCGCAATGAACAACGGCGTGGGCATCGCCGGCGTTGCCGGCAGCGCGAACATCATGCCGGTGCGCATCTCCGACACCACGGGCTACGCGTTGTGGAGCACGATCGCCCAGGGTGTCACGTGGGCAGCCGATCATCGTGCGCGCGTCGCGAACATCAGCTACTCCGTCGCCGGAAGCAGCTCCGTCATCAGCGCCGCCAACTACTTCCGCTCGAAGGGCGGCGTGGTGGCGGTCTCGGCCGGCAATACGGGCGCCGTGGACTACACGGCGCCGACCAGCGCGATGCTCGTCGTCGCGGCAACGGATTCAAGTGATGCTCGCGCGAGCTTTTCCACCTACGGAAGCTTCGTGAGCCTGTCGGCGCCGGGCGTGAGCATTTACACGACCGCGAACGGCGGCGGGTATCGCTATGCGTCCGGCACCTCCTTCTCCAGCCCGATCGTCGCCGGCGTAGCCGCGCTGATCCTGTCGCGGCGCCCGGACTACTCGCCATCGCAAGTCGAGGCGCTGCTGAAGTCCACGGCCACCGACCTCGGGTCGGTCGGCACAGACGTCTATTACGGCGCGGGCCGCGTCAACGCCGCCGCCGCGCTCCAGACCGCGGCGGTCTCGGGCGCCGGCGATGCGATCGCGCCCGTGGTCGCGATCGCGTCGCCGACGGGCGGCAGCGTCGCGGGCAGCGTCGCGGTCGCGGTGAACGCGACCGACAACGTCGGCGTCACACGCGTGGAACTGCGGGTCAATGGCGTCACGGTGGCGACCGATACCGTCGCGCCGTTCCAGTTTTCGTGGAATTCCGCTGGCATCGCCGACGGCACGGCCAGGCTCACGGCGGTCGCCTACGATGCGGCCGGGAATACCACGACGTCCGCGATCGTGACGGTCACCGTCGCGAACGCGACGTCGACCGCAGATACAACCGCTCCCGCCGTTTCGATCGCAACCCCGAACACCACGACGACACCCGTTTCCGGCACCATCACGGTGTCGATCAATGCGACCGACAACGTGGCCGTGACGAAGGTGGAACTGCGCGTGAATGGTCTGGTTGTCGCGTCCGGGAACATCGCCCCCTACGCTTACGCCTGGAACACCAATTCAGTCGCGGATGGGACGGCCACGCTCACGGCGACCGCCTATGACGCCGCCGGTAACTCCAGGGTGTCGACGGCCGTGAACGTGAAAGTTGCCAACGACACGATCGCGCCCGTCCTCGCCTTCACGACGCCGTACAACGGCGCCGTGGTGTCCGGCAACATGACCATCGCGACGAGCGTCAGCGACAACAGTGGCGCGGCCGGCATCACCCAGAGCCTTTTCGTGGACGGTACGCTGAAGGCCGCCGTGACCGGCAAGGCGCTGGACGTCAGGTGGAACTCGCGCACCGCGCCGGCCGGCCTGCATACGCTCACGGTCACCGCGAGGGACGCCTCCGGCAACACGACGACGCAGCAGATCCAGGTGACCTCGA
Source organism: Casimicrobiaceae bacterium (assembly GCA_046594415.1). Lineage (GTDB taxonomy): Bacteria > Pseudomonadota > Gammaproteobacteria > Burkholderiales > Casimicrobiaceae > VBCG01. The sequence continues at coordinate 2,780 of JBKJSU010000255.1, forward strand.
CCGGCGGCTGATCTGCGAAGCGCGGGAGGCGCAATGAAAAAGGGGCGACATCGTCGCCCCTTTTTCTGCGCCTAACGGCGTGGTCTGCCCGCTACTGCATCCGACGGCGACGCACGAACATTAAGCCCAGCAGGCCGAGTCCGAGCAACGCCAGCGTATGGGGCTCCGGGATTTCGTTCGGAGGTCCACCGCCGCCGTTTTGCAGCGTGATGTCGGCCGACGTTTGCATTCCGTTGGGCTTTCCGATCCCGTCGTAATTGACCTGTACGTGGGCACCAAGGAACGCCAGCATCCACAACGAGGGATTCGACACGTTGACGTCGAAGACCCACTCATAGGTAGGACCGACCGTAGCGGACGTTCCGTCCGACGCGCAGAGGAATCCGTTGATCGTCCCCGAGCAGCCATTGGACTGGCCACCGAGCAGGAACGTCCACGTTCCGGGTGCAGTGGTGCTGAGGAGGGATCCGGTGGCGGTGGTCCCGCTCGCTGGCTTGATCGCGACCGCTTGAATCCAGTTGGTCGCCGTCCCGGTATACGTGGACGTGTCGATAGTCAGCGTGATGTGATAGTTGGTTGGCGTGACCACGTCGTAGGTGAGCGTGATCAGGCTGCCGAAGCAGTTGGTTGGATCGCAGTTGATGTTGCCGGGTCCGCCGATGGGATCCGCGTGCGCGGGCGCCATCATCAGTGCGAGCGTTCCAAAGACGAGGGCCTTGAGGAGATTCTTCATCGATTTCTTTTCTAACGTTGCGAACTTGGCGTTTGCGCATGCAGTTGACGCGCGCGCTAAGCCAAAAGCAATATCCGAACCAATCCAGCAACCTATTGAATAATAACGTATAAGTTGTCGTGTTCAACAATCAAAAAGGATTACTGTAAACAAATCCGCCACCCCTAGATTAGAACAAATTTCGAGCCAAGTTCGCTACGGCGCGCGGTCGATGTGTGCTATCCACCGCGACGTGAGCTTCTCCTGCACCGCGTTCTGCCGCAAACGCAGGTCGAGGCCGGCGAAGTCGACATGATCCAGCGGCTGGTCCTGGTTGAAGCACGAAAATACGTAAGTCACCTTGCCGGTGTCCGGACCGATCTGCGGCTGCAGACATTGGGCGCAGATTTCCTTCATCATGCATTGCATCGGCGAGTTGATCGAACCGATGGCGCGGTGACCCGGCTTGACGTAGGGCGCCAGCACGCCGTGCCGCGCGCGCGCCACCGCCGCCATCATCTTGTCCGAACCGATGGCGATGATGCGGTCGCCCGAAGATAGCGGAAT
>JBKJSU010000338.1:0-3730 GCA_046594415.1 Casimicrobiaceae bacterium
TTTCCGCGTGCAGGTATGGCAGGTTGAACCGTTGGGTCGCGTAAAACTCCGCGAACTCGACCTTGCCGACGATGGCGGGCTCGGTCGCGGGTAGCCGGTACACGACGACCGTGTCGCTGAATTCGGCCACGAAGCGATCGAGATCGCGGGCGTTGTAGGCATCCACCTGGCGTTGCACGACGTCGACGGCGGTCATGGCTGTGCGTTCTTCATTCGGGATGACGCCAAAAGAATACTACGCGCTCCAGAGGATGGCTTCGGGCACGCCGTGATCGAGCACCCACGCCGCACCGCCAATTGCACAATGCCGGTATTGCAGGGCGCCCGGCGATGTGGTCGAATGTCAACAATCGATCATCGACCAGCAAGCCTGCTGCCATGAAATCCGCCGTCCCGATCGCCCCCTCCGTTGACGGAAGTACTGCCTTCACGGTCGCGCGCATCCCGAAGAGCACGCTGCGAGAGCACATTGCAGATGGCTTGCGCGGGGCTATCCTGCGCGGGGACATCGCGCCGGGATCGCCGATCGTTGAGGCGTCGCTGGCCAGCCAGTTCCGGGTCAGCCGCGGCCCGCTGCGCGAGGCGATCCGGCAACTGATCGACGAGGGGCTGCTCGTCACTGTTGCCTACACCGGTACGTCGGTCATCGAACTGTCGGTGCAGGATGTCCGGGAGATCTATTCGCTGCGCATCGCACTCGAGACGTTTGCCTTCGAGTACGCCTGGGCTCGCCGCGATGCCGGCTTCAAACGCGAGTTGCGGCAACGGCAGGCGATCTTGACGACGTCGATCGATCGCGGCGACGACAAGCGCAGCATCCTGGCCGAACTCGATTTGCACGGATTGATCTACGAATTTTCCGGGCACCGGCTGCTGCAGATTAACTGGTCCGGTCTGCGGGGGCGCCTGCAGCTGTATTGGGCCGCGCATCACCGCGCCCACGGCATTCGCGGGCCGCGCCGCGACAGCCACGACACTTATGTTGCCGCTGCCACGGGCAACGATCTCGGCGCTCTGCGCGCCGAGATCCGCGAGCATATGCTGCGCGGCGCCGAGCGCACCGAGCGTTTCATGCGCGGCGAACGCGAGCCACCCGTGCATTCATCATCGCGCCGATCGGTTGTGCCAACCGCCCGGCCTACCCCTGCCCCGACGGCACCCCGGCGTCGACCAGCTACCTGAGAGGAGTACCACTATGCTGCCATTGATCCGCAAGATGCTGCCCGCGCTGTTCGGCCTGGCGTTGGCGCTGCTGCTGCCGCTGCAGTCAGCCAACGCCCAGTCCGGCAATACGCTCGATGACGTGAAGAAACGCGGCGTGCTTCGTGTCGGCGTCACGCAGGCTCCTCCCTGGTATTCGAAGGATCCGAAATCGGGGCAGTGGAATTCCGGAGTCGGCGTGTCGGTGGGGCAGGCGATGGCCACGTCGCTCGGTGTGAAGTTCGAGCCGGTCGAAGTGTCGTGGGGCACCGCCATTGCCGCGCTGCAAGGCAACAAGATCGACATCATGTACATGATCGACAACACGCCCGAGCGGGCACAGGCGGTCGATTTTCCTGCCACGCCGCTGCTTTACTACTCGCTCGCCGTGCTGGCGCGCGAAGACCTGAACGCGAAGACGTGGGCGGACCTCAACAAGCCCGATGTGCGCATCGCGGTGCCGCAAGGCAGCAGCATGGATAAATTCCTGACCGAGAATGTCGGCAACGCGCAAATCCAGCGCTTCCCCGGAAACGCCGAGGCGATCGCCGCGTTCCAGGCTGGTCGTGCGGATGCTGTGTGCCTGTTCCATCCGCCGTTGCTGGCGGCGTTACAGAAACTTGGCAAGGGCAAGATTGTGATCCCCACGCCGGCGCAGTCACAGGCATCCAGCGCGGCCGTGCGCAAGGAAACAGACAAGGCGTTCGTCAATTGGGTCGACAAGTCGATCGCGGGCTACTACACCTCCGGCCAGACGCAGGGTTGGTACGAAGCCTTCCTCAAGGACTTCGGTCTCGATCCCAAGGTGGCGCCGCCGGTGCAGAAGGAACTGCTCAAGTAAAAGCGCACCGGTTCCGCGTTCATGTACCAATGGGACTTCGCACCGGTCTTTGCCAATTTCGGAATGCTGGCGCAGGGGCTGCTCAACACGCTCAAAATCACGGGCGTGGCGCTGGCCTTGGGAGTTCCACTGGGGCTGGCACTGGCGCTGATGCGGCTGTCGCCGATGCGGGCTTTGTCGTGGCCCGCCCGCTTTCTCATCGAATTTTTCCGCACCACGCCGCCGCTGGTACAGCTCTTCTGGTTTTTCTTTGCGCTGCCAATCCTGATTCACGTCGAATTGACGCCGTTCGCAGCGTGCGTGGTGACGTTCTCCATCCAGTCCTCCGCTTTCTTCGCTGAAGTATTTCGCGGCGGCATCGTGTCGATCGAAAAGGGGCAGTGGGAGGCGGCGCGCGCCATCGGGATGAATGAACGGCAGACCATGCGCCGCGTGATTCTGCCGCAAGCGGTCAAGCGGATGCTGCCCGCATTCATGGAACGCGCGATCGAGTTGATGAAGACCACGGCGCTGGTGGCCACGGTGTCGTATGCGGACTTGTTATTTCAGGCCAACGCACTGGCACAGAAGACCTTCCGCCCACTGGAGGTCTTCACGACCGCCGCGGTGCTGTACTTCGTGGTGATCTACGCGGCCAGCCTGCTTGCGCAGATGCTGGAGCGGCACCTGGCGGCCAGCGGCGATTCGACCGTCAGGTAGCCACGCCGATGACGCATCAATGGGATTTCACATCGGTACTGGCGAACTGGGAGGCGCTGGCAGTGGGGGCCGTCGGTACACTACGCATCTTTGCGATCTGCGTCGTGCTGGGGTTGAGTCTCGGCCTGGTCGTCGGCTTGTGTCGCTACTCGCGTAACAAGCTTCTTCACTACCCGGCTACGGCTTTCGTCGAATTCTTCCGCAACACGCCGGTGCTGGTACAGATCCTGTGGTTTTACTTCGCCTTGCCGATCCTGTCGCCTGTCGATATTTCGCCGCTGATGGCCGCCACGCTTGGAATTTCGCTCAATTCGGCCGCGTTCTCGGCGGAGATCTACCGCGGCGGCATCCAGTCGATCGATCCGGGGCAATGGGAAGGTGCGCGTGCGTTGGGCATGAACTATGCGCAGGCAATGCGCAGGATCATCCTGCCACAAGCCGTTCGGCGGATGCTGCCGGCCCTGACCAATCGGGTCATCGAAATTTTCAAGATGTCCACCCTGGCATCCGCCGTGGCCTACGTCGAGTTGCTGCAACAGGGAAAATTGATCGCGTCGCTCAACTTCAATCCGATTGAGACCTATACGGTGATCGCACTGATTTTCTTCGCTTTGCTGTATCCGCTGGTTCAGGCAACTTACGTGCTTGAACGCATGCTGGCGAAGGGCGACTGAGTACGATGGATTCCTTGCTGACCGTGCGCGGCTTGCGCAAGCATTTTGGCGATCTGCAGGTTTTGCGCGGGATCGATTTCGACGTCGCGCCGGGCGACCGGATCGCAATCCTGGGGGCCTCGGGGTCGGGCAAGAGCACGTTGCTGCGTTGCCTCAATTTCATGGAGACGCCCAGCGCCGGGAGGGTCGCGCTCGATGGCAAGCTGGTTGGCACCGAAGTCCGGCGGCGCGGCGACGACGCAGAAATCCGGTACACCGAGGCTGAGCTCGTCCAGGTCCGCCAGCGCGTGGGCATGGTGTTCCAGCAGTTCAACCT
>JBKJSU010000442.1:0-14429 GCA_046594415.1 Casimicrobiaceae bacterium
ATCGCAACGTTGGTCGCATGGCCCTGCTGCTCGCCGGCATTCCGCAGAATGTCCCCGGCTGCACCGTCAATCGCCTGTGCGGCTCGAGCCTCGACGCGATCACGATTGCCGCGCGGGCGATCAAGAGCGGCGAAGCGTCACTGATGATTGCCGGCGGAGTCGAAAGCATGACGCGGGCACCTTTTGTGCTGGCGAAGGCCGACGGCGCATTTTCGCGCGCCGCCAAGATCGAGGACACGACAATCGGCTGGCGCTTCGTCAATCCGCTGATGAAGGCGAAGTACGGCATCGACTCGATGCCCGAGACTGCGGAAAACGTCGCGCAGCAGTTCAACGTCAACCGCGCCGACCAGGATGCGTTCGCGCAGCGCAGCCAGGAGCGCGCAGCGGCGGCCATTGCCGCGGGAAGGCTGGCGCAGGAGATCGTGGCGGTCACGCTGCCCGTCAAGAAGGGCGACCCGATCGTATTCGCGCAGGACGAGCATCCGCGCGCGTCGACGCTGGACGCGCTGGGCAAGTTGAAGGGCCTCGTGCGTCCGGATGGCACCGTCACAGCGGGCAATGCATCCGGCGTCAACGATGGATCCTGCGCGCTGCTGATCGCATCGGAGGATGCGATTCGCCGCTTCGGCCTTACGCCGCGCGCGCGCATCGTCGCCGGTGCGGCAGCGGGCGTGGCGCCGCGCATCATGGGTTTCGGCCCCGCGCCCGCCACGCACAAGGCGCTGGCGCTGGCGGGTCTTGCCATCGGCCAGATGGATGTCATCGAGTTGAACGAAGCCTTCGCCGCGCAGGCGCTGGCGGTGACGCGCGACCTCGGGCTTCCGGACGACGCCGCGCATGTGAATCCCAACGGTGGCGCCATCGCGCTCGGGCATCCGCTGGGCGCCAGCGGCGCGCGCCTCGTCACCACCGCGCTGTACCAGTTGCAGCGTACTGGCGGCCGCTATGGTCTGGCCACGATGTGCATTGGCGTGGGCCAGGGCATCGCCTTGGTCATCGAGCGAATCTGAACACTTCTTTCGTCAAGAGAGTCCGCCATGAACGCCAAATCAGCTTCCACGCCCGCCGCGCCGGTGGCCGGCTACCGCAAGAACGATCGCGGCACGCAGCCCGACTATCTTTATCCGCCGTATGCGTCGACGATGAAGCGCTCGCCAACGCATCCGCTGGTGCTGCTGCCCGCATCGCTGTCGGAAGTCACAGGCCCCGTATTCGGCTACGACATCCTGAAGGCCAACGACCACGACCTCACCAAGCAGCACGCCGGCGACCCGATCGGCGAGCGCATCGTGGTCTCGGGCCGCGTGCTCGACGCCAACGGCCGCCCCGTCGTGAACACGCTGGTCGAAGTGTGGCAAGCCAACGCCGCCGGCCGCTATCCGCACAAGCGCGACCAGCACAACGCGCCCACCGATCCCAACTTCACCGGCGCCGGACGCACCCAGACCGATAGCGAAGGCCGTTATCGCTTCGTGACGATCCGCCCAGGCGAATATCCGTGGCGCAATCACTACAACGCCTGGCGCCCGGCGCACATTCACTTCTCGCTGTTCGGCCCCGCAATCAGCACCCGGCTCGTCACGCAGATGTATTTCCCCGGCGATCCGCTGCTGGAGTTCGATCCGATGTTCACCAGCATTCCCGACGAGCGCGCGCGGCGGCGCCTCGTGTCCACCTTCGATTGGGAATCGACGATTCCCGAACAGGCGCTGGGCTACAGATTCGACATCGTGCTGCGTGGCCGCGACGAGACGCCGATGGAAAACTACCTGCCACCGGCCCGGAGCTGACCCATGAGCCTGCAAACTTCTGCTTCACAGACCGTCGGCCCCTACCTGCATATCGGCCTCACCTGGCTCGTCACGTCGAACCTGGCCGGCCCCGGCATCGCCGGCGAAAAGGTGACCATCGAAGGCCGCATCACCGATGGCGATGGCGCGCCGGTGAACGATGCGCTGGTCGAGATCTGGCAAGCCAATGCCGCGGGCCGCTACGCGCATCCCGAAGACACGCGCGATCTCCCGCTCGAAGCCGGCTTTCGCGGCTTCGGCCGCGTGCCCACCGACGACGACGGTCGCTTCCACTTCACCACGATCAAGCCCGGGCGCGTGCCCGGCGAAGGCGGCGTGCTGCAGGCGCCGCACATCAACGTCACGATCTTCATGCGGGGAATGCTGAAGCACCTCTGTTCGCGCATCTATTTCCCGGGCGATGCGGCCAATGCGGCCGACCCCGTGCTGTCGCGCGTGCCGGCTGCGCGCCGCGAGACGCTGATTGCGCAGGTCAGCGCCGCCGACGCTGCGGCGCTGACCTGGAACGTGCGCCTGCAGGGCGATGGCGAAACGGTATTCTTCGATATCTAAGTATTCACAGTCGTCGAGTTCACCATGACCTTTGCCGATCTGCCGGGCGCGCGGCTGCACTACCGCGTTGACGGCCCCGCCGATGCGCCGGTGCTGATCCTGTCCAATTCGCTCGGCACCGACCTCGGCATGTGGGCGTTACAGATGGACGCGCTGTCCCGAGAGTTCCGTGTGCTGCGCTACGACACGCGCGGCCACGGGCAGTCGACGGTCACGCCGGGGCCCTATGCCATCGAAGGCCTCGGTCGCGATGTGCTGGCGCTGGCCGATCATCTGGGCATCAAGCGCTTCGACTTCTGCGGCCTGTCGATGGGTGGCATGACCGGCATGTGGCTGGGCATCAATGCGCCCATGCGCGTGCGGCGGTTGGTGCTGGCCAATACCGCAGCACAGATCGCGCCACCCGAATTGTGGAATGCGCGCATCGAGAAGGTGGCCACCAGCGGCATGGCATCGATCTCGGAAGCCGTGCTCGCGCGCTGGTTCACCACGGGCTTCCTGGCCCGTGAGCAAGCGGCGGTGGCCGCGATGAAAAGCATGATCGAGGCCACACCCGCGGCCGGCTACATCGCGTGCTGTGCCGCCGTCCGCGACATGGACCTGCGCGCCGACATTGCGCGGATCATCGCGCCCACGCTGGTGCTTGCCGGTACGCATGACCTCGCCACGCCGCCCGCCAATGCTGCGTATCTGGCCGCACAGGTCGCCGGCGCACGCATGCTCGAACTCGACGCCGGCCATCTCTCCAACATCGAGCAGGCAGCGGGCTTCACCGCCGCGCTGCTCACTCACCTCACTGCCTGACAAGGACCCGAGCCATGGAAGACCGCGACCGTTACGATGCCGGCATGAAGGTGCGCCGCGCGGTGCTGGGCGATGCCCACGTCGACCGCTCGCTCGCGCACAAGACGCCGTTCAACGCTGAGTTCCAGGACCTGATCACGCGCTACGCGTGGGGCGAGATATGGACACGCCCGGGACTGCCGCGCCACACGCGCAGCCTGATCACACTGGCGCTGATGATCGCGCTCAATCGCGGCGACGAATTCAGGATGCACGTCCGCGCCGCCGCCAACAACGGCGTGACCCGCGACGAGATCAAGGAAGTGCTGCTGCAATGCGCGATCTACTGCGGCGTACCGGCCGCCAATGTCGCGTTCCATCAGGCGCAGGAAGTGTTCGCCGAGATGGATGCCAAGACCTAGCCGCCCAACCCACGACCGCGCGACTGCCATGACCCAACCAGGCTTCATCCTGCCTTCGGGCACCACCGACCTCTATGTGATCCTGGGCGAGCCGATCGCGCAGGTGCAGGCGCCGCTGATCTTCAACGAGATCTTTCGGCGCGCGCAACGCGACGCCGTGATGGTCGCGCTGCGCGTCTCCGCCGCCAACCTTGCCGCAACCTTCGCCGGCCTGAAGCACATCGAGAACCTGCGCGGCATTTCGCTCGCGATCCCGCACAAGGGTCCCATGCTCGCGCTGGTCGATGAGGCGAGCGACATGGCGCAGGTCGTCGGCGCCACCAATGCCGTGCGCCGCAATGCCGACGGGCGCTGGTTTGCCGACATGTTCGACGGCATGGGCTTTGTCAACGGCCTCGCCGGCGCCGGACACGCGATCAAGGACCGTAACGCGTTGCTGGTCGGCGCGGGCGGCGGCGGGTCCGCCATCGCGGCGGCGCTGCTGCAGCACGGCGTGGAGCAATTGCGCATTGCCGATATCGACTCGGCGCGCGTCACCGCCTTCGTCGCCCACCTCGCGGCGCGCTGGCCCGGCCGCGTCGCCGTCGCTCCAAACGCCGACCCCGCCGGTGCCGATCTCGTGATCAATGCGTCGCCGATGGGGTTGCGTGCCGACGATCCGCTGCCCATCGATACGGCGCGGCTCGATGCGGGCGCGCTGGTGGCCGACATCATCATGAAGCCGCCGGAGACGGCGCTGCTCAAGGCCGCCACCGCGCGCGGCAATCCCACGCATCGCGGCATCCTCATGTTCGCCGGGCAGATCAGGCCGTACGCCGAGTTCTTCGGCTTTGCCGATGCGCTGGCGAAGATCGGCTGGCGCGAGGAAGAATTCGCCGCGCAACGCGGATGACCAACCGCGCGACGCTACACCGGAACGCGTCCTTTCTCCCCTTTGCCGGCCCATTCATTCCATGCCACGCCCGATCGCGCTGGCCGCATTGACGGTGCTTGAACTGACGCCGCCGCAGATGGTCGACTGCGCGGCGCAGGCAGGCTATTCGCACGTCGGCCTGCGCTTGATCCCGGCCACCCCCACCGAGCCGCACTACGCCACCATCGGCGACACGCCGCTGATGCGCGAAGTGACCGCGCGGCTGGCCGCCACCGGCATCGAAGTGCTCGACGTCGAGATCCTGCGGCTCAAGCCCGACACCGATGTGCGCGACTATCTGCCGGTACTGGAGACCGCCGCGCGCGTCGGTGCCCGCAATGCGCTGATTGCCGGCAACGATCCCATCGAGGCGCGCCTCGTCGACCGCTTCGGCGCGCTGTGCGATCTGGCCGCGCCGTTCGGGATTGCGCTCTCGATCGAGCCGATGCCCTGGACCGATTGCCGCGACTTCGCGCAGGGCGCCCGGATCGTTCGCGCGGTGAACCGTGCCAATGCCGGCCTGCTGGTCGATCCCATTCACTTCGATCGCGGCGACAGCCATGCGACCGAGATCGACCGCGTGCCGCCGGCGTGGCTGCGCTACGCGCAACTGTGCGACGCGCCCGCCGCCCGCCCCACGGACACCGAAACACTGTTGCTGCAGGCACGCGCCGAACGGCTGTTGCCCGGCGACGGCGGGCTCAACCTGGCGGGCATCCTGCGCGCGCTGCCGGGCACGACGCCTTTGAGCCTGGAGATCCCGATGGCCACGCTGGCCCAAACCGTCGCGGCCCCGGAACGTGCCCGCCGCGCGCTGGCGGCCACGCGCGCACTGCTGCAGCGGCTGGCGAAGGACGACGTCGCGACCCGTTGACCCGGCGCCGGCACGGAGCGTCGTCCGGACTTCGCGGCCCCCGGCCAGCGGCCCGGCACACCGATCACGCCGCCGTGGGGCCCGCCGAATTGCCTGCCCGAATTCCGGCGGCACGGCGCGGCCAGGTTCGGTAGGATGCGTTCCATGCACTCGCTGCCCGCCCCCGCCACACTGTACCGCGCCTTCCTGCGCCGCGATCCCGCCTATGAAGGCGTGTTCTGGCTGGGCGTGCGCACCACCGGCATCTTCTGCCGGCCGACGTGCCGCGCGCGCACGCCCAATCGCGAGAACATCGAGTTCTTCGGCGCGCCAGCGGAAGCGCTGCATGCGGGCTACCGTCCGTGCAAGAAGTGCCGCCCGCTCGACAACGGCCGCAAGCCGCCGCCGCTGGTGGAACAATTGCTGCTGGCGGTCGAGCGCGAACCGGGGCGCCGCTACCGCGACGCGGCGTTGACGGAACTCGGCATCGATCCATCCACCGTGCGCCGCCAGTTCAAGAAGTACTGCGGCATGACATTCCAGGCCTACCACCGGGCGCGCCGCATGGGTCTCGCGCTGCTCGACATCCGAAAGGGAAAGACCGTGCTCGATTCGCAACTCGACCAAGGCTTCGAATCCGGCAGCGGATTTCGCGAAGCGTTTGCCCGGCTTGTCGGCGCCGCGCCATCACGCGCGCAGGACGTCAGCGTGCTGACCGCTCGTTGGCTGGAAACGCCTCTCGGCGCCATGCTCGCGCTGGCGGACGACCGCGGCCTGCATCTCCTCGATTTCGTCGACCGCCGCGGTCTCGAGCGCGCGCTGGTCATGCTGCAGAAGCGCCTGCATGCACGCGTGCTGCCCGGCGAGCACAAGCACCTGGACCAGATCGAGCGTGAACTGCGCGACTACTTCGACGGCACGTTGCAGCAATTTGCAACGCCGGTGGTGCTCACCGGCTCGCCGTTCCAGCAGCGCGTGTGGACGGGACTGCAATCCATTCCTTCGGGTTCCACCCGCTCTTATGCGGAATTGGCGGCGATGATCGGGCAACCCAGCGCGGTGCGCGCCGTGGGGCGCGCCAACGGCGACAACCGGCTTTCCATCATCGTGCCGTGCCATCGCGTGATCGGCGCCGACGGTTCGCTCACCGGGTATGGCGGCGGCTTGCCCCGCAAGCAGAAACTGCTGGATCTCGAACGCGCGGATACGCAGGTCAGCCCGGACCTGTTCGGTTTCGAGCGCATGGGCGCGCAAGGCCGGTAACCCCGAACGCGGCGCCCCGGCCGCGTGACGTCAGGTCTTGCGAATCACGCCGCAGGCTACCCGCGCACCGGAGTTGCCGGTGGGCTGCGTCGTGAAATCGTCCGGATCCTGGTGCACGATCACGGCGCGGCCGACGATGTCGGCGGCGCCGCCACCGATGGTGATCACATCAAGCTCGACGGAAAGCGTCGCCTCGCCGCTGGCGTTGGCCTGCAGCATCGGCATGTCGCCGGCGTGGCGGTCGGGTGTGGTCGGTTGCGCGTGCGGCTTCCCCTGCGGGTTGAAGTGTCCGCCGGTGCTCATCCCGTCGCCCGAGCTGCAGTCGCCCTTGTCATGAATGTGGAAGCCGTGCGCGCCCGGCGACAGGCCCGACACCTTGGCGGTGACCAGCACCTTGCCGCCCTTCTGCACGAAGTTGACCGCGCCGCTGGTCGCATTGCCCTTCGTGGTCTCGAGTGTGGCGACCGCCGTCGGGCCCTGCGGGGTCATCGACGCGCAGCCGGCAGCAAGAACGCCGACAGCAAGAATTCCCGTGATCTTGTTCATGTTTCCTCGCAAGGTTTGGAAGCGTGGCCCCGGTGTGGCCACAGCTGCAGGCCGCTGCCATGTGGCCTCGACCATGATAGGCGAACGCCGCGGCAAGGGCTACAGGACATCCCGCCGGCGGGATGAAGGCAGGACGATCGAGCGCGTGGCGGCGTCGCGGCGGGCACCGGGAGCCACCCTCAACCGCGCCGCACGCGCGTCTGCGACTGCTCGCGCAGGTATTGCGTGACGTAATACAGCGACCCACCGGCCTTGCCGGTGGAGCCGGAACCCTTCCACCCGCCAAAGGCCTGGTAGCCGGGCCACGCGCCGGTCGTCGCGCCCTGCGGCCGGTTGGCGTAGCACACGCCCGCCTCGATGGTTGCAAAAAACCGTTCAGTCTCGTCGGGCGCGCCGTAGAAGCCGGCGGTCAGACCGTACTCGCTGGCATTGGCGAGTGACCAAGCCTCGTCGAGCGATTCCACCGGCGCCACCAGCACGAAGGGCGCGAAGAGTTCCGTGCGCCACAGCGGATGCGCCAGCGGCGCGTTCGCGATCGTCGGCGCGCAGTAGTAACCATGCGCCAGATCGCCCGTGGCCAGCCTTTCGCCACCATGCACAATCGCCCCTCCGGCGCCCAGTGCGCGCACCTGCGCCGCCGCGTCCTCGAAGCGCGCGACCGCAGCCGCGTCGACTACCGGTCCCATCCAGTGTTCCTGCCGCGTCGGGTCACCAACCCGCACGTTGGCCGTCGCCGCCCGCAATGCCTCGACAAAATCGTCATGCACGGCCCGCTCGACATAGACACGCGAACAGGCCGAGCACTTCTGCCCGGACAGTCCGAACGCGGATCGCATCACGCCGATCGCCGCGTCCGCGAGGCTGGCGTGCCGCGATACGATCGCCGCATTCTTGCCGCCCATCTCGGCGATGCAGGGACGCGGCCACCGTCCCTGCGCAAACGTGCGGACGAGGTGCATGCCCACCTCATAGCTGCCGGTGAACGTGACTCCCGCGAAGTCCGGGTCGCGGATCAGCGCCTCGCCGGTCGAGTTGCCGGGTCCGGTGACAAAGTTGAAGACGCCGGGCGGAAGGCCGGCGTCGCGAAAGACCTCGGCCAGGAGTCGACCGCTCCAGGGTGTGGCGGACGCGGCCTTGAACACCACCGTATTGCCGGCGACGAGGGCGGCGCCTGCGGGGCCGCCGCTCAACGCCAATGGAAAATTGAACGGCGCGATCACCAGCCATGGTCCATAGGGCCGCATCACACTGGTGTTCTCGCTGACGAATCCGGCCAACGGATCGCGCGCCATCGCGATGTTGTAGCCTTCATTGGCCTCCATCCGGTCGCAGTAGTACGCGATCAAATCGGCCGTTTCCTGCGCTTCGCCGAGCGCCTCCAGCCGGTTCTTGCCCACCTCGAGCGCGAGCGCCGCGCCGAACATGTAGACGCGCTCCTCGAGCAATGCGACCACCCGGCGCAGCAACACCACGCGTTCGCGCCATGGCGTCGCCGCCCAGGCCGGATACGCGCGCAATGCCGCGGCAGTGGCGGCGCGTGCGTGCGTTTCGTCGCCCGACTGGAACCTGCCCAACACGATGCGGTTATCGACCGGCGAGGCTACCGCGAACTGGCGCGACGCGCGCACATCGCGGCCGCCGATCAGCATCGCGTGCTCGGCGCCGAGATCGGATCGGATCGCCACCAGCGCCGCGTCGAAACGCGCGTGCAACGCCGGCGGCGGGTCGAACATCGTCGAATAGGTGAGCTTGAACACGGAAGTCACGTCGTCACTTCCGATACCGCCGGTGCGGTTACACCAGATCGGCAGCCGGCCCCAGGATCTGCTCGCGCAACTCCCGATAGCGCGGCAGTTGAGGCGGATAGACACACAGGTACTTGACCTGCGCCGCCTGCAGACAGCGCTGCTTGATGACCTCGAGCTTCTGGTCGCGCGGGTTGATCACCTGGTCGGGTTCCTTGGCATCGACGATGGCGATGATCGTCATGTCGCGGTCGCACACGACAAAGCCGACATGCTGGTTGGCGATCTTGCGGAACGCGCGCAGGCGCTCCATGCCCTGCGGCCCGATCTTGACCTGCAGCACGTCGGCCAGCCGCACGCGCGCGAAGATTTCATTGCGCGGGAATGCGGCCTTCAGCAGCAGGTACACCACGCTTTCCGACTTGGTGAGGAACCGCGGGCGCAGCAGGTAGAGTCCGGGCAACTCGGCGGAGGACAAAAGTCGCGTGGTCTCGCCCTCGGTCCATTGCGCGACGGTGTTGGGGTTGTCGCCGCCGCCACGCACCGCGCTGCGCGCAATGCGATTGCGGCGCATGAGGCCAACGACGACGGCCACCACCAGCGCGGCCATCGCCAATGCGAACAGGACTCCCGACGTCATTGCAACAAGTCTCCCGACCGTTGTTGAATTTGTGGCCCACAAGGAGCCCGATCCAGCTCGCGGATGTACAGCAGCTTTCCCCAATAATTCATTGTACTTTATAGCAATTTTTATGGCGAGTCACACGGGATGTCCTACGTAAACCGCTTTGGCTGCAGGCACCTGCTTGCGGCGCAACACGCAGACAGCCAGAATGCTGCGCCGCAACCGCCAATCATCGGAGCCCACCATCGAACCCGCCAAGCGCCCGCGCGCCACCAAAGCCACCAGCCGGCGCAAGCCCGTCCTCGTCGATCTGGCGCTCCAGGGCGGAGGTTCGCATGGGGCGTTCACCTGGGGCGTGCTCGACCGCCTGCTCGAGGAGCCGTGGCTCCAGTTCGACGGCATTTCCGGCACGTCGGCCGGCACGATGAACGCGGCCGTGATGGTCAGCGGCTACACCGCAGGGGGCGCGGAAGGCGCGCGCGCCGCACTGGAGGAATTCTGGCGCCGCGTGTCGGCCGCCGCGTTGATGAGCCCCTTCCAGCGCGGCCCGCTGGAAATCCTCACCGGGCAGTGGACGCTCGAAAAGTCGCCGATGTTCCTGGCGGCGGACATGGCGGCGCGCGTCTTCTCGCCGTACGATCGCAACCCCGGCGGCGACAATCCGCTGCGCAAGGTGCTGGCCGAGTCGATCAACTACGCGTCGCTGGCCACCGCGCCGATTCGCCTCTTCGTCACCGCGACCAACGTGCGCACCGGCCGCGGCCGCATCTTCCGCAACGCCGAGATCACGCCCGACGTCTTGCTGGCCTCGGGCTGCCTGCCAACGTTGTTCCAGGCCGTGGAGATCGACGGCGAAACGTACTGGGACGGCGGTTACGCGGGCAATCCATCGCTCGAGCCGCTGGTGCAGGTGTGCGATTCGGAAGACACGATCCTGGTGCAGATCAATCCAGTGGAACGCCCTGGCACGCCGCGCTCGGCCTCGGACATCCTCAATCGCCTGAACGAAATTACGTTCAACATGCCGCTGCTGAAGGAGATGCGCTTCATCGCGATGCTTCGTCGCGGCGATGCAGGCATCCATGGCGAAGGCGCACGGTGGGCGCGCATGCGGATGCACCGGATCACGTCGGACATCATGGTGAAGCTCGGGCACACGTCCAAGATGATCGCCGAATGGCAATTCCTGACGATGCTGCGCGACGAAGGGCGGCGGGCGACGCAGGAATTCCTCGACCTGCACGGCCGCGACATCGGCAAGCGAGCGTCGTTCGATTTCAATTCGATGCTCTGATACGCTGGCGGCCGCGCGAAAGGCGGGCGGCTTCGCCGCCTGCTTCGCCCCGATTGATGCAACTGGAACCTTCCATGCGCAACGCCTATATCGCACTGGCCGTGCTCATGGGCGGTGTTCTGCGGGCCGACGTCTAGAAGTTCTTATTTTCCGAAGGGGCCGGACCAAACCTCCCAGCCTCCGGTCTCTCGTTCGCATTCCTAATTCTGAAGGACAACGCCATGGACATCTCCATCACCTCCGGTTCACCGGCAAAAGTCAAGACCGGCATCCTCGCCGTCGCCATCTTTTCCGACGGTGCGCTGACGGGCGCAGCCAAGGCCATCGACGACGCAACCAAGGGCAGGATTGCCGCCAAGCTGAAGCGCGGCGACCTGGAAGAAAACGCCGGCGCAATCCTTATGCTCCAGGATCTGCCGGGCGTGGCCGCCGAACGGGTGCTGCTGGTCGGCCTCGGCAAGCGCGAGGATTTTGGTGACCGCCCGGTGCGCGACGCGCTGGTCAGTGTGGGCAAGGTACTAGCGGCTTCCAATGCCGGCGACGCCGTCGTCTGCATGGCCGACGGCGAGATGGCCGGCCGCTCGATGGCCTCACGAGTGCAGCTCGCCGCGCGCATCCTCGCCGACTCCGGCTACAAGTACGACGTGCCCCGCGCTAAGAAGAGCACCAAGGTTCGCGGCGTGAAGAAAGTCACGCTGCTCGTCGTGGGCAAGGTCGACAAGGCGCTCGAAACCGCAGTGAAGAACGGGATGGCCATCGCCGAAGGCATGGCGCTGACCAAGGATCTTGGCAATCTCGGCGGTAACGTCTGCAATCCCGGCTATCTCGCCTCAACGGCAAAGGCGCTGGGCAAGGAATTCAAGTTCAAGGTCGAGGTGCTGGACCGTGCCGACATGGACAAGCTCGGCATGCACTCGCTGCTGGCGGTGGGACGCGCGTCCTATTCGCCGTGCAAGTTCATCATCATGAAGTACGAGGGCGGCAAGAAGGGCGCCAAGCCCATCGTCCTGGTCGGCAAGGGCGTCACCTTCGACACCGGCGGTATTTCGCTCAAACCCGGCGCGCTGCTGGACGAGATGAAATACGACATGTGCGGCGCGGGCACGGTCATTGGCGTATTCCGGACGCTGGCGCGACTCAAGCTGCCGCTCAATATCATCGGCCTCGTGCCGGCCGTGGAGAACATGCCTGGGGGCAATGCCAGCCGGCCCGGCGACGTCATCAAGTCGATGTCGGGCATCACCGTCGAGATTCTCAATACCGACGCCGAAGGCCGGTTGATCCTCAACGACGCGCTCACCTATGCCGAGCGCTTCGAACCGGCCTGCGTGGTCGACGTCGCCACATTGACTGGTGCCTGCGTGGTAGCGCTGGGCGCGCACGCCAGCGGGCTCTTCGCCAATGACGACGTGTTCGCCGCCGAACTTCTGCAGTGCGGCATCGACGCGGGCGACCGCGCCTGGCATATGCCTTTGTGGGAGGAGTACATGTCCCAGCTGAAGTCCAACTTTGCCGACATGTCCAATCTCGGTGGCGCGGCGGCCGGCAGCGTCACTGCGGCGCTGTTCCTGTCGAAGTTCGCCAAGAAGTACACGTGGGCCCACCTCGACATCGCCGGAACGGCTTCGGTTGGCGGGGACGCCAAGGGCGCAACGGGACGCCCGCTGCCGTTGCTGGCGCAACTCCTGATCGGGCGCGCGAAGGCGGCCTGACGCTTGCCGATCGTTGCGTTTAACCGAACAGGCGAGGCCCATGCCTCGCCTGTTTGCATTCTCCTAAACGCCACTTCAACTTGCCAATACAACGGTTCGCGCGAGGCGCAACCGGAAACGACAAAGCCCGGCACGAAGCCGGGCTTTGCCTTTGCAGCATGTCGCGCAGGAATCGCGCGACGAATTGCGGTTACATGTCCATGTCGCCCATGCCACCCATGCCGCCCATGCCGCCACCACCACCGCCGCCACCACCCTTGTCGTCCTTGGGCAGTTCGGCAACCATGGCTTCCGTCGTCAGCAACAGCGACGCAACCGACGCGGCATTCTGCAGCGCGAAGCGCGTGACCTTGGTCGGATCGACAACACCCATCTCGACCAGATCGCCGTACTCGCCGGTTTGGGCATTGAAACCGTAATTGCCCTTGCCTTCGACGACCTTGTTCACAACCACCGACGGCTCGTCACCGGCATTGGCCACGATCTGGCGCAACGGCTCTTCCAGCGCGCGCAGCACGATCTTGATGCCGGCGTCCTGGTCGTGGTTATCGCCCTTCAGGTTCTTCAAATTGCCGCGAGCGCGCAGGTAAGCCACGCCACCACCGGCCACGATGCCTTCTTCGACGGCTGCACGGGTTGCATGCAGTGCGTCTTCGACCCGCGCCTTCTTTTCCTTCATCTCGACTTCAGTCGCGGCGCCGACCTTGATCACTGCAACGCCGCCGGCCAGCTTGGCCACGCGTTCCTGCAGCTTTTCCTTGTCGTAGTCCGACGTCGCATCCTCGACCTGCTTGCGGATGTTCTTCACGCGCGCTTCGATCGCGGCTTTTTCGCCGGCACCGTCGATGATCGTGGTGTCGTCCTTGCCCACTTCGATCTTCTTCGCGCGGCCGAGATCCTTCAGCGTCGCGTTCTCGAGCTTCAGGCCCAGTTCCTCGGCGATCACCGTGCCGCCCGTGAGGATGGCGATGTCTTCGAGCATGGCCTTGCGACGGTCGCCGAAGCCCGGCGCCTTGACGGCGGTGGTCTTCAGGATGCCGCGGATGTTGTTCACGACCAGCGTGGCCAGTGCTTCGCCATCGACGTCTTCGGCGATGATCAAGAGCGGCTTGCCGGCCTTGGCAACCTGTTCCAGCAACGGCAGCAGATCGCGGATGTTGCTGATCTTCTTGTCGTGCAGCAGGATGTACGGGTCTTCGAGCAGTGCGACCTGCTTGTCCGGGTTGTTGATGAAATAGGGCGAAA
Organism: Casimicrobiaceae bacterium; assembly: GCA_046594415.1. GTDB lineage: Bacteria > Pseudomonadota > Gammaproteobacteria > Burkholderiales > Casimicrobiaceae > VBCG01. Next base: position 13,768 of record JBKJSU010000442.1, read on the forward strand.
TGTAGCCGCGATCGAACTGCATGCCTTCGACGAGATCGAGCTCGTTTTCGAGGCCCTTGCCGTCTTCGACGGTGATCACGCCTTCCTTGCCGACCTTGTCCATCGCTTCGGCGATCGTCTTGCCGATCGACGTGTCGGCGTTGGCCGAGATCGAACCGACTTGCGCGATTTCCTTGCTGGTGGTGCACGGCTTGCTGATCTTCTTCAGCTCCTCGACCATGGCCGTGACAGCCTTGTCGATGCCGCGCTTCAGGTCCATCGGATTCATGCCGGCGGCCACGTACTTGAAGCCTTCCTGGCAGATGGCCTGGGCCAGCACGGTGGCGGTCGTGGTGCCGTCGCCGGCCACGTCCGAGGTCTTGGACGCGACTTCCTTCACCATCTGCGCGCCCATGTTCTCGAACTTGTCCTTCAGTTCGATTTCCTTCGCGACGGAAACACCGTCCTTGGTGATCGTGGGTGCGCCGAAGCTGCGCTCGAGCACGACATTGCGGCCCTTGGGGCCAAGCGTGACCTTGACGGCGTTGGCGAGGACATTCACGCCAACCATCATCTTGTTGCGCACGCCTTCGCCGAAGCGGACGTCTTTAGCTGCCATGGTTCATTTCTCCTGTTGCGGATTCTGGAGCCGGCGTTAGCCGACGATGCCGATGATGTCGTCT
>JBKJSU010000075.1:0-2729 GCA_046594415.1 Casimicrobiaceae bacterium
GCTGACGGAAGATGAGAACATCATCGACATCCAGTTCGCCGTCCAATACAACCTGAACAGCGCCGAAGCCTACGTCTTCAACAATCGCAAGCCCGACGAAATGGTCAAGTTCGTCGCGGAGTCGGCCATCCGCGAGGTGGTCGGCAAGGCCAAGATGGACTTCGCGCTGTATGAAGGCCGCGAGCAGATCGCCGAGCAGACCCGCGAGTTGATGCAAAAGTCGATGGACCGCTACAAGACCGGCGTGTTTGTGCAGAAGGTCACGCTGCAAAGCGTGCAGCCGCCCGACAAAGTGCAGGCCGCCTTCGACGACGCAGTCAAGGCCGCGCAGGACAGGGTGCGCCTCGTCAACGAAGGCCAGGCGTATGCCAACGATGTGGTTCCGCGCGCCCGCGGCATGGCGTCGCGCCTGATGGAAGAGGCCAACGGCTACAACACCGAGGTCGTGCAGCGCTCCGAAGGCGACGCCTCGCGCTTCAAGTCCATCCTCGCCGAGTACGCCAAGGCGCCCGGCGTCACGCGCGACCGCCTGTATCTCGACATGATGCAGTCGGTGTTGGGCGCGTCCAGCAAGGTGCTGATCGACCAGAAGGCCGGCAACAATCTGCTCTACCTGCCGCTCGAGAAGCTGGTCCAGCAAAGCACGGCCGCGGCCATTGCCGTGCCGGAAGTCACCACGACGGCGCCCCGCGCCACACCCGCACCCGCACCCGAGCCTGCTCCCGCGCTCGACACCACGCGCTCGCGCGACGGCTTGCGCACCCGCGAACGCTGATCCCGGGACCCGCCCATGAAATTCACGATACCCATCCTGGCGCTGCTGGTCGCGGTGCTTCTGGTCGTTTCGCAATCGATCTACACCGTCGATCAAACCAAGTACGCCATCAAGTTCCAGCTGGGCGAGATCGTCGAGACCAAATCCGATCCGGGCCTGTACTTCAAGGTGCCGTTGCTGCAGAACGTGCGGTTCTACGAAAAGCGCAACCTCACGCTCGAGAACGCCGATGTCGACCGCGTGGTCACATCGGAAAAAACGCCGCTCGAAGTCGACTTCATCGTGTTGTGGCGCATCAACGACGTCAAGCAGTACTACATCGCAGTGCAGGGCGACGAGGAAGCCGCGCGGCGCCGGCTGTCGCAGACCGTGCGTTCGAATCTTGCCGAGGAATTCAACAAGATGACGATGCACGACGCGATCTCCACCGGTCGCGAGCGCATCACCAACGAAACCCGGCTCAAAGCCGCGCAGGATGCGAAGAACATCGGGGTCGAAGTCGTCGACGTGCGCCTGCGCCGGCTGGCACTCCCCGGCGACGTCACCGGTCCGGTCTACGCGCGGATGGAATCCGAGCGGCGGCGCGTGGCCAACGAGCTGCGCTCGCTCGGCGGCGCCGAGTCCGAGCGGATTCGTGCCGATGCCGACCGCCAGCGCCAGGTCATTCTGGCCGACGCCTACCGGCAGGCGCAGAAGATCAAGGGTGAGGGCGACGCCAAGGCGTCGGCGGTCTACGCGTCCGCCTACGGACAGAATCCCGAGTTCTACTCGTTCTATCGCAGCCTCGAGGCTTACAAGTCGACCTTTCGCGGCCGCAACGACATGATGGTCCTCGATCCCAGCTCCGAGTTCTTCCGGTATTTCAAGCAGTCCGGGTCGGCAGGTCGCGGCGCGGCAGCACCCGCAAAATAAGGCACGGTGCGCCGGCCGGTCGCGTGGACCCATTGTGGATTGCCTTGGCCATGGTGCTGATCCTCGAGGGCTTGCTGCCGCTAGTGGCGCCGCGGGTGTGGCGTGAAACTTTTCGCCGTCTGGTCGACATGTCCGACGGCCAACTCCGCTTCATCGGCCTCTCGTCGATCGTGATCGGCGGCGTGGCGATGGCCTTCTACTATGCGTAAATGGTTGCTGCCTGAAGCGATCGAGGATGTGCTCCCGGCCGAGGCTGCCCGCCTCGAGGCGCTGCGCCGGGCGCTGCGCGATCATGTCCGCGCACGCGGCTACCGGCTGGTCCAGCCGCCGCTGGTGGAATTCCTCGAGTCGTTGCTCACCGGCACCGGGCGCGACCTCGATCTCCTCACCTTCAAGACCGTCGATCCACTGTCGGGACGCATGCTCGGCATTCGCGCCGACACCACACCGCAGGTGGCGCGCATCGATGCGCATGTGCTCAACGAGGCGGGCATCACGCGCCTCTGCTATGCCGGCAGTGTCGTACGCACGGCGGTCACCGGGCCCGGCGACACGCGTGAAGCGTTGCAGCTGGGCGCCGAGCTCTACGGCCATCCCGGCATCGCCGCCGACATCGAAGTCATGGGCGTGCTGCTCTCCGTGCTGGACCAGGCCGGGATCGGCACGCTGCATCTCGACCTCGGCCACGTTGGTGTGTACCGGGCGCTGGCGCGCGCCGCAGACTTGAGCGGCACCGGCGAAGGCGACGACGCCGAACTCTTTGCCGCGTTGCGCGACAAGGACGCGCCTTCCGTGCACGAACTTACCGCCGCGTTGCCCGAGACACCCCGCGCTGCGCTGCGGGCGCTGGCCACGCTCTACGGTCCTGCCGCGCCCACACTGGCGGCGGCGCGCGCAACGCTGCCGCCGCTGCCCGATGTCACCACTGCGCTCGATGCTCTGGCAGCGCTGGCCGCCGCGGCAAAGGTCGACGAGATCCACGTCGATCTCGCGGACCTGCGCGGCTATCACTATTACAATGGCGCCACTTTCTCGGTCTTCG
>JBKJSU010000250.1:0-3888 GCA_046594415.1 Casimicrobiaceae bacterium
AAATCGAGCTGGTCGAACCCGGGCGTATTCATGAGGCCGTTGAACAATGTGTTGACACCCGTCAGCACCGTGAACTTCCACTGCCCCAGTTCCTTCACGAAGCCGGGCATGTCGCGCGGATTGGTGATGAGCACTGTCAGGCTGCCCCACTTCATGAACGCCAGCGTGCAGGTGAGGCAGAAGATGTGATACATCGGCAGCGGCGCGATGGCGACTTCCGTGCCCTCCTTGAAACTGCCGGAAATCCACACGCCAACCTGCTCGAGATTGGCCAGGATGTTGCGATGGGTGAGCATCGCGCCCTTCGAGACCCCCGTGGTACCACCCGTGTACTGCAGGAACGCGATGTCCTCGCGGGTGACGGTCACCGGCGCCAGCGTGGCCGCGGCGCCGCGAGCCAGCGCCGCGCGAAAGCCGATCGCGCCATCGATGCGCCATGCCGGCACCATCTTCTTGACCTTCTTCAGCACCAGGTTGACGAGCCAGCGCTTCGGTATCGGCAGCATGTCGCCGACTTCCGACGTGATCACATGCTTGACCGGCGTGTTCGCGACCACCTGTTGCAGCGTGTTGGCGAAATTTTCCAGCACGACGATCGCCTTGGCGCCGGAGTCGCGCAACTGATGCTCGAGCTCGCGCGGCGTATACAGCGGGTTGACGTTGACCACCGTCATGCCGGCGCGAAGGATGCCGAACACCGCCACCGGGTACTGCAGGATGTTCGGGGCCATCACTGCAACGCGGTCGCCCTTGGCCATACCGGGCAGTCCCTGCAAGAACGCGGCGAAGTCGCGCGACAGCCGGTCGAGCTCGGCATACGTCATCGTGCAGCCGAGATTGTGAAACGCCGGACGGTTCGCGAACCGGGTGACCGCCTCGGCCAGCATGTCCACGATGGACGCGTAGTGATCCACATTGATGTCGGCAGGAATGCCGGCCGGATAGCTCTTCAGCCACAGTTTGTTCACGGCGATCTCCTCGTGCTGCTGTTCTTATGGTGTCCGGGCGCGCCCCGGCCTGGCGTCGCGCGCAGGCCGGTACCCCAATGATCCCACATGCCGGCGCTCAGCCCGCGGGACTTTCCTGCACCTGCGCCACGCGAAACGACCGGCGCTCTCCCTGGCGGTATTGTTCCGCCATTCCTTCGTAGGCCGCTTCGAGCGCACGCGTGGTGGCGCCCGTGTCGAAAAGCGCGCTTGCGCGGCCCGCGCCGGCGAGGTGCTGGCGCAGCCGGTCGATCTCCGCAGCGTCGCGTGCCAGCCGGATGGCGGCCGCCACGTAGGCGTTTACATCGGGTGCAACCAGTTCCGGCAAGCCGACCGTCGTGAGTAGGCTCGCCCCCACGCGCCCCGCGAACGTCGTTCCCTGCATGGTGAGCACCGGACAACCTGCCCATAGCGCATCGCTGGCCGTGGTGTGCGCGTTGTAGGGCCACGTGTCGAGGAAGAGACCGGCATGGCGATACATCGCAAGGTAGTCCGGATTGGGCCGGTGGCGCGCGAAGACGAGCCGGTCAGGCGCCACGCCGCGCGCCTGTGCCTCAAGGCGCAGGTTGGCCATGGCCGGATCGTTGTCGGCGCGAACCAGCAACCACAGCACCGCGTCCGGAACCGCCTTCAGGACGGCCATCCACGCGTCGAACACCTGCGGATTGATCTTGTAGGTCTGGTTGAAACTGCAGAAGACGAAGCCCGTCGCCGGCAGGCCTAAGGCATCGCGCGAAGGCGTCTGTCCGATCGGCCGCTCGCGGTCGTTGACCTGATAGCTGCCGGGAATCACCGCCAGCGTCTCGGCGTAGTCGGCGGCGTGCGCGGGCGGGGTGACGATGCTGTCGCCGATCAGGTAGTCGACCAGCCCGCCACCGAGCGTTCCGGGGTAGCCCAGGTAGTGCACGAGAATCGGCGCGGGTCGAAGCGCCAGCACGATCGGCGTGGCGCCCTCGGTGTGTCCCTTGAGATCGACGAGGATGTCGACCGTGTCCTGCCGGATGACCTCGGCAATCGCACGGGGGTCGCGACCGGAGAGGTCGACGAAGCGGTCGAAGGCACGTGCCAGCCGCGCGCGCATCGGCGAGTGATCGTCGCGGCCGGTGGAATATCCGATCACCTCGAAACGGCTGCGATCATGCTGCTCGAACAGGCCGGCTGCGAGAAACGCCGTGGCATGGCTGTGGAAATCGGCGGAGAGATAGCCGATGCGCAGTCGCGACGGGGAAAGCACGCGGCGCTTCGCGGCGGTCGACATGCCGATCAGCGACTTGATCCAGGTCTGCGCGCATTGCCGCTGCTCGGCGCGCGTGGAGGGCAGCGACAACAGCGCGAACGGCGACAGCGCCGGCATGGCCGCGGCCACGCCCGCGCGATAACGCGCGACCAGCGCGTCCCGGTCACGCCAGTCGGCGAGCCGCGCCCGCAGGAACGTGAGTTGGGACAGGGCCGCGCCGTGCTGCGGGTCGATGCGCAGCACCTGCTCGTAGGCGGCCGCAGCGGCCGCGAGGTCGGCCATGCGGAAATCGAGCAAACCGGCCAGTTCGAAGCGCAGTGCAGCCGACATCGGGTGGCGGGCCAGCGCCTTCTCCAGCGTTTGCCGTGCCTTGTCGGGCGCGCCGATCCCGAGTTCGATCTGTGCCTTCAGCCCGGCGTGACGTTCGAATTCGGGAGCCAGTCCCGCGGCACGCCCGGCGGCGTCCAGCGCCTCCAGCATGCGCCCCTGTGGCTGCAGCGCCAGCGCGAGAATGAACCAGCCAGTGGCATGGCTGCCGTCGCGCGCGAGCAGCTGGCGTGTAGTCGCCTCGGCGTCGGTGAAGTGACCGGCGGTGAGCAGCGAGCCGGCGAGATTGGCCAGGATCTTGGTGTCGCCGGGCTCGAGCCGCGCCGCCTCGCGGAAGCCGTTGAGCGCGGCTTCGTCGTGGCCCAGGTCCTTCAGCGCGATCGCGAGATTGGACCAGGCCTCCGCCGCGCCGGGATCGACCGCAATCGATGCGCGGATGCGCTCGACGGCAGCGACAAGTTTGCCGGATTGATACAGCACGACGCCCGAATAATGCAGCGCCCGCGCGTGCGTGGGCGCGGCCTTGAGGATTGCGTCGTAGCGCAGGAAGGCTTCGCGCAACTTGCCTTGCTCGTGCAGGCGAAAGGCACGCGCGAATTCCGCACGCATGGGATCCAGTGCGTCGGTGTCGCTCACTTACCTGCCCGGCGCTGGCGTGGCGGCGGGGCCGGGGCGGGCACGCATGGCGCGCAACCGCGACTCGCGCAAGACGCGCGCGCCCCGGATCACTCGTCCTTCAACGCGAAGTTGATCTCGATTTCGGCGACGTAGCGCTCGCCCTCGGCCTTGAATTTCCAGCCTTCGAGCGCGGTGCGCACGGCCTTGTCGAACACGCGCGGCGGGTCCTGACTGACGATGTTGATGTTGGTTACGTTGCCCTTTTCGTCGATCTGCAGAAGCGCCACGACGCGTCCCTTGGCGACGCCGGCACGGATCGCCTCCTTGGGATAGGTCGGATCGTCGCCGCTGGTGCGCACGGCGCCCTTGCGGACCGCAGGCTTGGGTGCAATGACCGGCACCGGCGTTGGCGACGGCGCGGCAATGACGAACGGCTCGGTCGGCGCGGTCTGCGTGACGGCCGAAATCACCGGCGCCGTGGTCGTCTGGACCGGCACGTCAGGCGGCGGCACGAACGTTTCGACCGGCACTTGCTGTACTTTGGGCTGCTCGATGATCTTCCTCGGGGGCGGCGGCGGCGGCGGCGGCAGTTTCACTTCCTCGATGATCGTGGCCGTGAGCGGCTTTTTGATGATCTGGATCACGGTATTGCCGAGACCGCTGAGCAGCGCCCAGATGACCAGGACGTGCACCAGGACGACGAACCCGATCCCGATCGCA
>JBKJSU010000294.1:0-6447 GCA_046594415.1 Casimicrobiaceae bacterium
GTCAGGGTCGCGACAAGAGTAAGTAACGCCGAATCCATGGAGGCCTGGGTCGTGGGAGGTGCGACAGTGCAAGCCGCGCATTGTACGGAATTCGCGCACCGGCGTTGTAGGCCACCAGATTCCACCGCGTCATTGTTGTGGCGGATTTCCGATGGAATGGGATAACGAGCCGATCACCGCAATGACCGGTTCCGCGCCCGGCGAAGTAGAATTCGGCATGGCTTCCATGTACCCGGCCCGTCGACCGCCGTCCGGCACCCCCGCCGATGGTCCGCCGCGCATTCCCGACGCCGATGCGCAGGCGATGCTGCGCGCCTGCTTCGCGCAGTACCGGCTGAAGCTCCTCGACTTGCTGCGAGTTTCGCTGGCCGAGTCCAACGATCTCTTCGAGACCAACAGCCACATCCCCGACGGCGAAGTCGAGGTCTTCCTCAGCAAGCGCGATGCGTGGCTCGATCGGTTCGACAAGACGCTCATGGACCTCTTCGACCGGCGCCTGCGCGGCGAGCGGCGGCGCGGACGGCGTCCGGACGCGGATGCGTCGCTGGCCACGCTGCGCGTGCTCACGGCCTACGACCACGAGCGGCAGACCGCGCTCAAAGACGTGACCCGCTTTCTCGACCGCTTCACGCAGCGCGAACTGGCGGCGCTCGATCTGCGCGTGGATGCACTGTTGCCACCCGATGCGTCGCGCGAGATCGACAATCCGTTTGCCGTGACCTACATCCTCGATGCCGTCGGCGCCTCGGCGCGCGCAGTTTATCCGGCGCCGCGGGTCTGGCGGCCGTTCATGGAGCGGGTGCTCGAGGACCTGACGCCCAACATCAACAAGCTCTTCATCTCGATCAATCGTTTCCTTGCCGATCGTGGCGTGTTGCCCGAAATCAAGGCGGCGCTGCGCGCGCGCAGCGAGTTGCGGCCCCAGGACGATCGTGACCTGCTGCCGACCTTTTCGCGCCTGCTGGCCGACGACAGCCGCGCCGTCCCCACGGACGTCGTCGTCCCGGATTCGCTGTCCGAACCCGGTGCGCCGGCGGCCTTCGCGTTCTCCGAGATTCCGTTCGCATCCTCCCGCGAAGGCGGCGTCGATCCCAACCAGATGTCCGCAGCCAAGATTCTGGCCGGACTGGCGGCGCTCGCCACGGTCGGCGCTCGCGGAGCCGGCGCGGTGACACCGGGACCGGGCGGCGACGTGACGCCGGTTGGCTATGCCGCAGTGCCGGGCGACCCGCTTGCGCCCGTCGGCTACGGCGGCGGTGCCGCAGGCGGCGGGGGCGGCGCGGGACTTGGGTTCCCCTCCCTCGACCCCTTGATGGCGCTCGGGACTTCGTCGCCGCTCTTCGCCACGCTCGCGCAATGGCAGCGCCTCGACCTGCCGGCGGCGATTGCGCGCGCGGCGCCGCCGGCCGCGCCGGGCGTGCAGGAAGGAACCCTCCTACCGCTCAACCTCGTCCCGCACATCCGCGCGGCCATCGAGAGCCAGTTCGCCAACGATACCGACCGGATCACGCTCGACGTGATCGCGCTCCTCTTCGACTACATCTTCCGGGACCGCTCCATCCCCGATCCGCTGCGCAGCCTGTTCGGCCGGCTGCAGGTGCCGATCGTGAAGGCAGCGCTGCTCGACCGGTCGTTCTTCAGCGATAGCCGTCACCCTGCCCGCCAACTGCTCGACAACCTCGCCGATGCCGCGGTCGGCTCGACGCACGACGACGACTACCAGGCGGCATTCACCGCGCTCTCCACCGACGTGGTGGACGGCATCTGCCGCGATTTCGAGATCGACGTCGAGGTTTTTCGCGCCGCCAATGTCCGTATGCGCGCGTTCATCGACAGCGAGCGGCAGCGCGTGGCGGAAAACGCCGCGGTCGACATGGCGGCCGCGTTGTCCGCCGAGGAAGAGGAAACCGACCGCTCGCACGTGCGCGCATTCCTGCGCGATCGGCTGGCCGGCGTCGAGGTGCCCTTCGACGTGCGGTCGTTCATCGAAACGATCTGGGCGGACCACCTGACGTCGCTGCGCCGGCAGCATGGCCCCGAGAGCGAGGCGTGGCACGGCGGCGTGCGCACTCTCGACGACATGCTGTGGAGCATCGTGGCGAAGGAGCGCTCGGCCCAGAAAGCCCGGCTCACGAAGATGATTCCCGCGCTGATCGGCAGCCTGCGCCGGGCGTGCACGGTGCAGGCGGTGCCCCCCGAGCGCGCCAAGGCATTGTTCGAAGCGCTCTATCAGCTTCACATCACCGCGATTAAGCCCCCGCCGGGCGTGACTGTGGTCATGGGCGACGAGGCGCCACCCACCATTGCGCCGACCATGCCGGCGTCGGCCGTCGTTGCCAACGTCCACGACTTCGTCAGCGAAATGGCCGTGGGCACGTGGCTCTCCTTCACGAAGGAAGGGCAGACCATCAACGCCCGTTTGACGTGGGTGAGTCCGCTGCGGACCAAGTATCTCTTCACCAGCCGCTCGAAGACGCGGGCCTTCGTGTACACACCCGAAGAACTGGCGTACGAATTCGGCGCCGGCAAGATCAACCTCGTCGTCGAGCCCGTGCCGCTGTTCGACCGGGCCGTCAGCGCCGCGCTCGATACGCTGGCCACGCGCCAGCCCGCGGCCGCCGCGAAGCCCTGAAGTTGCCGCGCCCGTCAGGGGGCGCCGACCGGACAGGCGATAATGCGCAACTGCGCCATCGCGGGCGCCCGTACTGCCCGGAGTATTCATGTCGTTTCGCCGCCTGCATCTTGCAGCCCTCGCCATGGTCATGGCCGCGGGTTGCGCTGCCGCCCAATTGGGTGGCCCTACGCCGCCGAATCCGCGCGCGGTCCTGCAGCAGTCGAAGGACGCGAGCGGCGGCAAGGCGTGGGACGCGCTGCGCAGCCAGCACAGCATCGTCACGATCCAGGCCGCCGGGCTGACCGGCACGGCCGAGCGCTGGAGCGACACGACCAGCGGCAAGTCGCGCCTTGATTTCAGCATCGGTCCGCTGCAAGGCGCCACGGGCTTCGACGGCAAGTCGGCATGGACGGAAGACGAAGCCGGCGGCGCACGCGCCGAAACGGAGGCCGTGGCACGCGAACTCGCGGTCAATGCCGCCTATCGCGACCGGCTGGCGTTCTGGTATCCCGAACGCGGCGCCGCGCTCATTTCGTACAAGGAGCGCGCGAGCGCCGACGGCGCCGACTTCAATGTGATCCGCATCACGCCGGAGGGCGGCCGCCCGTTCGAGCTGTGGATCAACGTGGACACCCGCTTGATCGAACGGCTGGTCGAGCGCGAAGTGGCGGCCGTGCGCACCGAAATCTACATGGACCTGCGCGACCTGCAGGGCGTCAAGATTCCCTACCGCGTGCGCGCCACCCGGGAAGACCCGCGGCAGGACGAGGTCTTCGTCGTGGAGTCGATGGCGTTCAACCAGCCGCTCACCGGCGTCCGCTTTGCGCAGGCGGCGCCACGCAAGCCCGACTTCACGTTTCCCGCCGGACGCGCCGATGTCGCCGTGCCCATGGAAATCCAGGATGGGCATCTCTTCGTGCGCGTGCGCATCGACGGCAAGGGGCCGTTCCGCCTGCTCCTCGACTCCGGCAGCATCAACGTCCTGTTGCCGGAGATTGCGCGAACGCTCAAGCTGCCGGCCGACGCCGCAGTGGCCGGCAGCGTCGGCGCCGAGTTCGGCGTGGTCCGGGCGCAGCGGCTGGACATCGGGGGCGTGGTCATCGGCAAGCCGGCGTTCGCCACGATCGACCTGAAGGCGTTCCTGCAGCGCGTCGAGGGGGTCGACGACGTGGCCGGCGTCGTCGGTGTCGAAATCTTCAAGCGCCTGCCAACGACCATCGATTACAACCGCGGGCAACTCGTCCTGCACAACCCGGCAACCTTCAAGTACACCGGCAAGGGTACCGCTGTGCCGCTGTCGTTCCGCGGCACCATGCCGCGGGTGCGCGGACGCGTGGACGGCATTGACGGCACGTTCGACATCGGCACCGGCGCGCGCGGCTCGTTGACGCTTGCCGCCCCCTTCGTCGAAGCCAACGATCTCGTGGCACGCTACAACGCCACGCAGACGGTGGTCGGGGGCTCGGGCGTGAGCGGCATCGTGCGCGGCAAGCTCGCCCGAGCCGGCGAGTTCGATCTCGGCGGCGTGACAGTGGTAAAGCCCGTCGTGGTGCTCGCAATACCAGGTACGAGCGCCGCCGCCGGCACCGACGCGACTTCGGCGGGAAGCGTCGGCTTCGGTATCCTGCGGCGATTGAAGCCCACCTTCGACTATGCACGTGGCGTCGTCCATCTCGACCCCGGCGCGACGACGGAGGAAGCCGACAGCTTCGAGCGCGCCGGCCTTTGGCTGGAACGGGGGCCGACCGGACTGCTCGTGGTTGACGTGGTCGCCGACGGACCGGCCGCGGCCGCCGGACTCAAGCCCGGCGACGTCGTGACGGCGGTCAACGGCAAGGTCGTCGACACCATGTCGCTGGCCGCGGCACGTGCCGCCCAGCGTGGTGCGGCCGGTTCGCAATTGCGACTGCGGCTCGATGTTGCCGGCGAACGCACGCTCATCCTGCGCGATTTGATCTAACATCGGGCTGCCGGGCGAATCCGCCCGCGCCAGCGAGGAGTGGCCCGTATGACCAAGACCAAGAGTGGCATCCACTTTCCCGTCCCCAAAGGCAAGCACGGCGCGCCCGTCGCGCCGGCAGCCGTGCGGCGGCCTGCCGCCCCCGTGCCGCGCGTGGCGGTGCGAACCAAGTCGAGCACCAAGGGCCGCTAGCCCGCACGCCGGAACCTTCGTCGCCATGGCGGCAGGTTGATACTGCCGTCGCTGGCGGTGCTGGGAAGTGTCGCCGCGCTGACTGCGCCGTTATTTCTGCTCGTGCTCGTCGGCTACGCGCTGGCGCGCTGGGGCAACTGGCCGAAGCCCGCGACAGACGCGCTGACGCGGTTCGTGTTCGCGGTGGCCATTCCGGCACTGCTGTTCCGCCTCATGAGCGAATTCTCGCGGCTGCCGCCGGTGGATGCCCGGGTGCTGATCGCCTATTTCGGCGGCGGCGTCATTACCTACGTCGCCGCCCGCATCGTTGCCGGGCAGGTATTTGCAATGGATGGGACCCAGCAATCGCTGTTTGGGGTCGGCGCCATCTTTTCCAACACCGTCCTGCTCGGCATTCCGCTCGCGCAGGTGACGCTTGGCGACGACTCGTTGCCGGTGGTGTCGCTGATCGTCATCTTTAATTCGCTGCTGCTGTGGACGCTGGTCACGGTCTCGGTCGAGTGGGCACGCAATCGCGACCTCTCGGTGGCGGGCCTCGGGCGCACGGCGTGGGGCGTGGTCACCAATCCGGTGGTGGCGAGCATCCTGCTGGGCACCATTTTCGGGTTCACCGGCCTGCCGCTACCGGCGCCGATCGACCAGACGCTGCAACTGCTCGGCCAAGCCGCCGTGCCGATGTCGCTGATCGTGCTAGGCATGGGCCTCGTGGAGTATGGCGTGCGCGACGGCTGGCGCCCAAGCCTCGCCATCACCGCGATTAAGCTCGCGCTGTTTCCGCTGCTCGTGTACTTCATCGCGCGCGGCCTGGCATTGCCGCTGCGCGAGTTGCGCGCCGTGGTCGTGCTGGCGTCGCTGCCCGTGGGCGCCAACGTGTACCTGATGGCGCGGCAGTTCAAAGCGCTCGAAGGCCCGGTGGCCGCCAGTCTCGTCTGGTCGACGTTGATCGCCGCGCTGTCCACCCCGCTTCTCCTCGCCCTCCTTCCCTGAATCGATTCCCGCATGGCACTCAAGTCCACGATCTGCAAGGCCACCCTCGCGGTGGCCGACATGGATCGACCGTATTACGGCACCCACGAACTGCGGCTTGCGCTGCATCCGTCGGAAACTGCGGAGCGGATGATGGTGCGGGTGCTGGCGTTCGCGCTGCACGCCAGCGCGCGCCTGGAGTTCGGACGCGGCTTGAGCACCGACGACGAGCCCGCGCTGTGGGAACGCGACGACACCGGCCGGATTCTCGACTGGATCGAAGTGGGGTTGCCGGACGAGCGCGTGCTGCGCCGGGCCGCGGGGCGCGCCGACCAGGTCACCGTGTATGCGTACGGCGGACGCGCCGTCGACCTCTGGTGGCAGCGCAGCATCGACGCGCTGGGCCGGGTGCGCAATCTCACGGTGCACGCGGTGCCGCCGGATGCCGTCACCGCACTGGGGGCGCTGGCCGAGCGCGCGATGGAACTGCACTTCACCCGTCAGGAAGGCGCGCTGTGGCTGGCTTCGGACCGCATGACCGCCGCCCTGCAACTGGAGCCGGTGGGCAAGCCGCCCTGATCGTCGCGCCGGTCCGGTGACCCGCCGCTGGCCCCTACCGCATTGCGCGCCGGGCGGGCACCCGCCAGGCGCCGAGCGCGAACACCACCACCGCCGCACCGGCGATCGCCAGCGCGATCGGCCATGCGGTGCCATC
>JBKJSU010000569.1:0-3460 GCA_046594415.1 Casimicrobiaceae bacterium
GACCGCGCGAACGTGGACACCGACGCGATCATTCCGAAGCAGTTCCTGAAGTCGATCAAGCGGTCGGGCTTCGGCCCCAACCTGTTCGACGAATGGCGCTACCTCGATCGCGGCGAACCCGGCATGGACAACACGAACCGCCCGCGCAATCCCAACTTCGTGCTGAACCAGGAACGCTACAAGGGCGCGTCGATCCTGCTGGCGCGGCGCAATTTTGGCTGCGGCAGTTCGCGCGAGCACGCGCCGTGGGCGCTCCATGATTTCGGCTTCCGCGCCTTGATCGCGCCGTCGTATGCCGATATTTTCAACAACAACTGCTACAAGAACGGCCTGTTGCCGATCGTGCTGCCGGAGTCACAGGTCGACCGGCTGTTTGCCGACGCGCTGGCCTTTCCGGGGTTCAGGCTGGTGATCGACCTCGAGCGGCAGACCGTGAGCACGACCGACGGCGGCACGGTGTTCGCATTCGAGGTCGAGCCGTTCCGCAAGCATTGCATGCTGAACGGCCTCGACGACATCAGCCTGACGCTGCAGCACAAGGAGGCGATTACGGCCTTCGAGACGAAACGACTCACCGAGCATCCCTGGCTTTAAAACTTCTCTACGAGAAGCGGCGCCGGGGTAAAGCGGCGCCGCTCTTTTTTTGGAAGTGAGAAACACATGAAGATCGCAGTGTTGGCTGGAGACGGCATCGGACCTGAGATCGTCGGGCAGGCGGAACGCGTGCTGGCCGTGTTACGCGACGAGGGTCTGCCGATCACGACGCAAGCCGCGCCGTTCGGTGGCGCCGGGCACGATGCCGCCGGGCATCCGCTTCCGCCCGCCACGCTGGCGTTGGCACAGGCGGCGGACGCGGTGCTGCTGGGCGCCGTCGGCGGACCGCGCTACGACACGCTGCCGCGCGCGCTGCGCCCGGAGCAGGGCCTGCTGGGCATCCGCAAGGCGCTGTCGCTCTTTGCCAACCTGCGTCCGGCCATGCTGTATCCCGAACTGGCTGCGGCGTCCACGCTGAAGCCCGAGGTAGTGGCGGGGCTCGATCTCATGATCATCCGCGAGCTCACCGGTGACATCTACTTCGGTCAGCCGCGCGGCCGGCGCACCGATGCAACTGGCCATGACGAAGGCTTCGACACGATGCACTACAGCGTGCCGGAGATCGAGCGCATTGCGCGCGTGGGCTTCGACACGGCGCGCAAGCGCAATCACCGGCTGACCTCGGTGGACAAGGCCAACGTGCTCGACACCAGCATTCTGTGGCGCGAAGTGGTCACGCGGGTGGGCGCCGAGTATCCGGACGTGGCGCTGTCGCACATGTATGTGGACAACGCGGCGATGCAGCTGGTGCGCAATCCGAAGCAGTTCGACGTGATCGTCACCGGCAATCTCTTCGGCGACATCCTGTCCGACGAGGCATCGATGCTCGCTGGCTCGATCGGCATGCTGCCTTCGGCCTCGCTCGACGCCAACGGCAAGGGCCTGTACGAACCCATCCATGGGTCGGCGCCCGACATCGCGGGGCAGGACAAGGCCAATCCGCTGGCGACCATTCTTTCGCTTGCGCTGATGTTCCGCTATACGTTTGCGCGGATGGACGTGGCGGATCGCATCGAGGCCGCGGTGCGCAGGGTGCTGCGGTCCGGCTTGCGCACCGGCGACATCGCGTTGCCGGGCGAAACGGTGATCGGCACGCGCGCGATGGGCGATGCCGTGGTGGCCGCCATGGCCGGGCGGCCATGAGCCCGCGCGCCCCCGCGATCCGCGTGCGCCGCGCGCACCCCGACGACGCGGAGGCAATCCTCGCCGTGTTTTCGTCGCCGCGCGCGATGGCGGGCACGCTGCAGCTGCCCTACGCGTCCGCTGAGTTGTGGCGCAAGCGCCTCGCCGACCAGGGGCCGGAGGATTTTTTCCTGGTGGCGGAAGTGAAGGGCGAGGTCGTCGGCAATCTCGGCATGCATCCGGCGGGCCGCGCGCGGCGCCGGCACGCGGCGGGGCTGGGCATGGCCGTGCGCGACGACTGGCAGCGTCGCGGCGTGGGCGCAGCACTGATGCGCGCGGCGATCGATGTTGCGGACAATTGGCTGAACTACCGGCGCCTCGAG
The DNA here is from genome assembly GCA_046594415.1 of Casimicrobiaceae bacterium. Classification (GTDB taxonomy): domain Bacteria; phylum Pseudomonadota; class Gammaproteobacteria; order Burkholderiales; family Casimicrobiaceae; genus VBCG01. The sequence goes on from JBKJSU010000569.1 coordinate 2,100, forward strand.
TTGACCGTGTACACCGACAACGCGGCCGCGCTGGCGCTGTATCGGAAATTCGGCTTCGTGGTCGAAGGCACGCTGGTGGCCTATGCGTACCGCAATGGCCGGTACGTGGACACCTACACGATGGCCCGGCTGCGCACGGCAGCCGAGGTGGCGGCCGCCGGCGCCGCGGCAACGCCTTCGCGCGGGCAGCGCAAGGCCACAAAGACGACGCGAAAACGCCAGCCTGACTGAACATGGTTGCCGCAAAAAATCGTTGCGTCGAACAATAGGCAGGGGAGCAAGGGAATGATGCGAACAGGAATAGTGGGATGGCGGGGGATGGTGGGGTCGGTGCTGATGCAACGGATGCTGGCGGAGCGTGACTTCGAGCACATCGATCCGGTATTTTTCTCGACGTCGAGCGCGGGCGGCCGCGGTCCCGACATCGGCCGCGCGACCGGGCCACTGCTGGATGCGTCCGACATCGACGCATTGCGCCGCCTCGATACGATCATCACGTGCCAGGGCAGCGACTGGACCACTGCGATCTATCCGCAGCTGCGGGCAGCCGGCTGGAACGGCTATTTCATCGATGCCGCCAAGACGCTGCGGATGCAGGACGACGCGGTGATCATCCTCGATCCGGTCAATCGTCCCGTGATCGACGCCGCGCTGGCGCGTGGCGTGCGCAACTACATCGGCGGCAACTGCACGGTGAGTCTCATGATGCTGGCGCTGGCCGGATTGTTCCAGCGCGACCTCATCGAATGGATGACGTGCATGACCTATCAGGCGGCGTCGGGCGGCGGCGCCCAACACATGCGCGAGTTGCTGCAGCAGATGGGCGCAACGCATCTGGTCGCGAAGGACCTGCTGGCCGATCCGCAGTCGGCCATCCTCGACATCGATCGCGAAGTGGCGGGCATCCTGCGCGATGAGCGCTTTCCCACCGCGCAGTTCGGCGTGCCGCTGGCCGGGTCGCTGATCCCGTGGATCGACAAGGACCTGGGCAACGGGATGAGTCTCGAGGAGTGGAAGGGGGGCGCAGAGGCCAACAAGATCATGGGCCGCAGTGGCCTCGACGCGATTCCCGTGGACTCGCTCTGCGTGCGCATCGGCGCCATGCGCTGTCACAGCCAGGCGCTGACGATCAAGCTGCGCCACGACCTGCCGCTCGCGGAAATCGAGGCGCTGCTTGCCAGCGCCAACGAATGGGTCAGGTTCGTGCCGAACAATCGCGACGACAGCGTGCGCGAACTCACGCCCGCCGCGGTCACCGGCAAGCTCGGCATTCCGATCGGGCGCGTGCGCAAGCTCGCGATGGGAGCGGAGTACATCAGCGCATTCACCGTCGGCGACCAGTTGCTGTGGGGCGCCGCCGA
>JBKJSU010000171.1:0-3233 GCA_046594415.1 Casimicrobiaceae bacterium
GACCTTCATGCGCCGTGCGTGCGCGTCGCCGCACAACGCGCGCAACTCGTCCGGCTTGTAGAGCGTGCCCAGTTCGGTCGCCTGTGTCAGCGACAGCGCGCGCGGCCGCGACGAATGCTCGTCGTGCGGCGTGATCGCCAAGCGGGCGACCGCCTCCACGGTGAGCTTGGCATGCGGCGTGTCGGCGGTAAGCAGCTTGGCGCCGCCGCTGAAGAACTCCGGCGCGCCGCATTCGTCGACGTTGATGTGGGCGATCGCATGACAGACGATCGCGTCCATGCTGCGACAAATGGCCGACAACGCCAGCGCGTTGGCCGCGGTGCCGTTGAACACGAAATAGACGTCGCAGTCGGTCTCGAACACGCGCCGGATCGACTGCACGGCTGCCGCGGTCCAGTCGTCATCGCCATACCCGTGCGCATGGCCGCGATTGGCGTCGCCGATGGCCGCCAGCGCCTCGGGGCAGATCCCGGCGTTGTTGTCGCTGGCGAATTGCAGTGAAGGGGTGGGGATCACAGCCGCTGTTCGACGAACGCCGCCACCGATTGCAGCGCCGCCGGCAATCCAGCCGGATCGGTGCCGCCCGCCTGCGCCATGTCCGGCCGGCCGCCACCCTTGCCGCCCACCTGTTGCGCCACGTGGTTGACGAGTTCGCCCGCCTTCACCTTGCCCATCAGGTCGGCCGTCACGCCCGCGATCAGCGTGACCTTGCCGTCGGCCACGCTGCCGAGCACGATCGCCGCGCTCTTCAACTTGTCCTTCAGCTTGTCCATTGTCTCGCGCAGCGCCTTGACGTCGGCGCCCTCCAGCGCCACCGCCAGCACCTTGGCGCCCTTGACGTCCACGGCGCCGCCGGCGAGATCGTCACCGGCACTTGCGGCCGCCTTGGACTTCAATTTCGCCACTTCCTTTTCCGCCGCGCGCGCACTGTCCATCAGTTGCGCGATGCGCGCTTCCAGCTCGGCGACCGGAGACTTCAACGCGGCCGCGGCGGCGTTGAGCGTGGCTTCCTGCGCCTGCACCACCGCGAGTGCGCCACGCCCGGTGGTGGCTTCGATCCGGCGAATGCCCGCCGCCACGCCACTCTCGCCGGTGACCTTGAAGAAGCCGATATCGCCGGTGCGCGTGACGTGAGTGCCACCGCACAACTCGCGCGACGAGCCGATGTCGAGCACCCGCACCTCGTCGCCATATTTTTCGCCGAACAGCATCATCGCGCCAGTCTTCTGCGCATCCTCGATACCCATCACGCGCGCCTGCGTTGCAGCGTTGGTGAGAATTTCGTCATTGACGATCCGCTCGATGCGCTGCACCTCGTCGTCCGTAACCGGCGCGTTGTGCGCGAAGTCGAAGCGCGTCTTGTCGGCGTCGACCAGCGAGCCTTTCTGCTGCACATGCGTGCCGAGCACTTCGCGCAGCGCCTTGTGCATCAGGTGCGTGGCCGAGTGATTGCGCATCGTGCGTCCGCGCGCATCCTGGTCCACGCGCGCCGCGACGGTGTCGCCTTCATTCAATTCGCCCGTCTTGACCACACCCATGTGCCCGAACACGTCCGGCTGCACCTTCTGCGTGTCGGTGACGGCAAAGAGCGTAAGGCAGGCGCCATCGCGCGTGAGTTCGCCGCGATCGCCCACCTGGCCGCCGGATTCGGCATAGAACGGCGTCTTGTCGAGCACCACGACACCCGCATCGCCTGCGGCCAGCGACGCGACCTTCCTGCCGTCCTTGTAGAGCGCGATGACGCGGCCGTCGTCGGCCAGCGTGTCGTAGCCACGAAACGTGGTCTTGGGGCCCGCGTACTCCAGATGCGCGCCCATCTTGAACGTGGACGCCGCGCGCGCACGATCGCGCTGCGCGTTCATCGCCGTGTCGAAGCCGGCTTCGTCGACGCTCAATTCGAGGCCGCGCGCGATATCGGCAGTGAGGTCGAACGGAAAGCCGAAGGTGTCGTACAGCGTAAAGGCCGTGCCGCCGTCCAGCGTTGTGCCGACCGATTTCTTCAGCGTTTCCAACGCGCCACCCAGGATCTTCATCCCGTTTTCCAAGGTCTCGCCGAAGCGCTCCTCCTCCGCCTTCAGCACCTGTGCAACACGCGTCTTTTCCTTCGCCAACTCCGGATAGGCCGCCCCCATCTGCGCGCTCAGGTCTTCCACCAGCTTGTGGAAGAACGGTTGCTTCTGGCCCAGCTGGTAGCCGTGACGGATGGCGCGGCGGATGATCCGGCGCAGCACATAGCCGCGGCCGTCGCTGGACGGGATCACGCCGTCGACGATCAGGAACGCGCACGCACGGATGTGATCGGCAATCACCTTCAGCGACGGGTTGTCGAGGTCGGTGGTGTGCGTCTCGCGCGCCGCGGCCTTGATCAGCGCGGCGAACAGGTCAATTTCGTAGTTGGAGTGCACGTGCTGCAGCACCGCCGCCAGCCGTTCGAGGCCCATGCCGGTGTCCACGCAGGGCGCGGGCAGCGGCGACATCGTGAATTCGCCGTCGGCGCCCTTCTGCCGGTCGTATTGCATGAACACGAGATTCCAGATCTCGATGTAGCGGTCGCCTTCCGCGTCCGGCGAGCCGGGCGGGCCGCCCCACACATCCGCGCCGTGGTCGTAGAAAATTTCCGAGGATGGTCCGCACGGGCCGGTGTCGGCCATCTGCCAGAAATTGTCGCTGGTGTATTTCGCGCCCTTGTTGTCGCCGATGCGCACGACGCGCTCGGGAGGAATACCGATTTCCTTCGTCCAGATGTCGTAGGCCTCGTCATCATCAATGTAGACGGTGGCCCAGAGCTTGTCCGGCGGCAGCTTGTACACCTGCGTCAGCAACTCCCACGCATACCGGATCGCGTCGTGCTTGAAATAGTCGCCAAAGCTGAAGTTGCCCAGCATCTCGAAGAACGTGTGATGCCGCGCCGTGTAGCCAACGTTTTCCAGGTCGTTGTGCTTGCCGCCCGCGCGCACGCAGCGTTGCGACGACGTCGCGCGCTTGTACGGCCGCTTGTCCACGCCCAGGAACACATCCTTGAACTGGACCATGCCCGAATTGACGAAGAGCAGCGTCGGGTCGTTGCCCGGCACCAGCGACGAACTGGGCACGTGCGTGTGCCCCTTGGAGACGAAATAGTCGATGAACCGGCTGCGGATATCGGCGACTTGCATGGCGCGCTTTCATGGTTCGCAGGCGGAAAAGCCCGCGCGGAATCAAAAACTTGGATTGTAGCTTGCGGCGCGGCTGCG
>JBKJSU010000262.1:0-4525 GCA_046594415.1 Casimicrobiaceae bacterium
GGAAATAGTTGCCCGCCGCGAGCATCGGCAGCGCCTCCGGCAACGGCAACGAACGCGCCCGCTCCGGCAGCGGCGCCAGGTACAACGAGAGGTATTTGGCCGGCGTCATCAGGTGGACCTCCGCAGCACGCTGCCGGCGCTGATGCGCCGCGGGCGCTCAGTCGCGTCGGCAGCAGCGAGCAACGCGTCGTTCCAGGCTGAAGGAAGCGCATCCCAGGGGACGATGGTGGATCGCGGTACGCCACGCAACCGTTCGGGAAACGCGCCCAGCGCGGACGCCACGATCGGCAAGCCCGACTGCAGGGCCACGGACATCGTATAGGCGTAGGTCTCCGGCACCTGCGCGGCAAACAGCAGTACGTCGGGCCTTTCCGCCGCGATGAGGCGGGCCAGTTCGCTGTCGACATACTGGCCGTAGATCGTCAGCGGAACCTCCGGCGCCTGCGGCACGGACTCGGTGGTGGAGCCCAGCACGCGGAACGTCAATGGCAGGCCACGGACCCGGGCATCGCGCGCGCATTCTGCCACGACATGCAGGCCCTTTTCGGGCGACAGGTTGCCGAGCACGGCCACGCGCACCATGCGCGGCGCCGGCGGCGGCGCGTCCTCCGGATGCGGCCAGACATCGACCGCCACGTCAGGAAAGTATCCGCGGATGCGCGTGCTGACATCCTGCGACGGCGCGATCACGCGATCCGCGTCGCGCAGCAGGCGCCCGAAGGCCGCGCGCCATGCGGTGATGTCGAGACCCCACTGCCCGGGCCGCTTGGCAAGACATGCGGCGCAGCCAGCAGGTCCCGGTTCGCCGCAGTAGCGGCCATCCTCGGTCACGAGGTGATACTGCGGGCAGATCGCGTAGTAGTCATGCAGCGTGCAGTCGTAGGCGATGCCCGCCGCGGCCGGCAGCTCGAGGATGGCCCGCGGCTGCAGGTGCACGTGATGGAAGTGCAGTCGATCGACGCCGATCGTGCGCAGCGTTTCGGCCAGCAGCGACAGTTCGCCAGGCAGCGTGAAGTAGAGCGCGAAGCTTTCCGCAGTCTGCGGCCAGGACAATTTGACGGTGTTGCCCACTGCCGGCTCGAGATGGAGCACTTCGCAACGCGCGGCGGCCAGCGCGGCTACGTCGTGCATGTAGCGCCGGATGCCGCCGCCCCATGGATGGGAAACGAACACCAGCATCCGCTTGCCCGATTGGGCGAGGCGCAGGAGGTCGACGCGTCGCGCGAACGGCCGCGCGGGTTCCCGCTCCAGCGTTTCCTTGCGCTGCGCGATGTACAGCGGATAGAGATTGGCCAGCGCCTGTTCCGTGCGATCGGCGAGACCTTCGGCCTCGCGGGCGCCGAAGGAGCCATGTCCGCTGTGGCCGACGAACACATCGCCCGCCAGCAGGTGCCGAAATCCCGCGCTGCCGGCGCGCAGACAGAAGTCGATCTCGACGCCGTAGTCGCTGCCGAGAGGCGTGCCGTCCAGCGCGCCGACGGCGTTGAGACAATCGCGGCGGAACAGCAGGCACGGCCCGTCCACCGCCGGCAATGCGGCGGAGAGTCCGGCGTTGGCGCGGGCGAACAGCGCATCCAGCGTGACCACCGACTGCCCGGCCGGCAACGCGTTGGCGCTGTGCGGCAACGGATAGGTGGCGACACCGGCGTTGTTGGTGAAGGTGCCGATCACGCCCACGCCGCGCGCCGCAGCATGCTGGACCAGCCGGTCGAGCCAGTCGTTGGCCACTTCGGCATCGGACTGCAGCACGACGACATCGCGATCGCGATGCAGGCCAAAGCCGCGGTTGATCGCCGCTGCCACACCTTGCCGCGTGTCTTGGCGGATGACGGTGGCGCGGCCTGCGCTTTCCATCTCGCGCAGGTAGGCATCGAGTTCCGGATCCATCGACGCGTCATCGACCAGCACCAGTTCATGCGGCATCCGGCAGCGCGCCGCGTGCACGCTGTCGATGCAGCGGCGCAATGCCTTCAGCCCGCCGTGGATCGGTATGACGATGTCGATCTGGCGCATCAAGGCGATCCTCCAACCCGGCGCCGTGCCGCCGCGAACGGATAGCGCAACCAGCCCTGCGGTGATTCGCGATAGCGAAGGTGCGCCTGCGTGACGGCATGCGCGGCCTGTTCGCCGACGTGGGCCGCCATGCTCTGCAGCCGCGCCTGCGTCTCGCGCGCGATCGCCGCATGGGCTTCGTCCAGCGCGCGTTGCGCGCTGGTCTGCGTGTGCGCCAGTGCCGCTTCCAGCGCCACGATGCGGTCGGCGCGCGCGGCACCGGCCTGCCGCTCGCTGGCCAGCGCGTTGGTGACCGCTATCAATTGCTCGAGCCGGTCCTGTGCGATCTTGCGCGCATCGAGTTCGTCCCAGACCAGTTGTTTTTCGTGCAGCAAAGTACGGGCGTAGTCGTGCCACAACGCCCGTTCGCCGTCATCGAAGAGCGACAGCGCCGGCAATGCGGGCAAGGCCACGCCCGCGGCAGCGGCAACCACGATGAAATACATCGGTGGCGCGGGCGCCCTGGCGACCTGCACCGTGTCGGCGGCCAGCGCCAGGAAGGCATTGGGTGCTGACGACGCGCTTTCGGACCACAACACGGATTGCGCGATCACGCGCTGCGCATACCACGCCTGCGCCGGAAACGCCGGCGCCAGCAATGCGGCAAGCTCGGTCCGGTCGAGTTCGCGCACGTGAAAGTGATTGTCGATGCCGCCGTCCTCGTTGTAGATGGGACGATTGGGCGACGAGATCACCAGCACCCCGCCGGGCGCCAGCACGCGGCGGAACTCGGCCAGCATGGGCGCCTGCGCCGTCAGGTGCTCGATGGTCTCAAACGACACCACGAGGTCGATGCTGGCATCCGGCAGCGGCAACGCCGTCACCGACGCTGCCTCGAAGCGCAGGTTGGACCGCGGATAACGCTGCCGCGCGTGGGCAACGGCCTCGGCCGACACGTCCACGCCCACGACGCTTGTTGCATCGCGCGCAAGCAGGAAGCTGCCATAACCCTCGCCGGAGGCCGCATCGAGCACCCGCTTGCCGGCGGCGAGCGCAGCGGCCACCGCGTAGCGGTGCCAATGCTCATACCAGATGGCGCCGCGGACCTCCGGCAGGAAGCGTTCGCCGGTGAACGTAAGGGGCGTGGCAGTGGGGAAAGGGGAGGTCAAGTTTGGATCGTGGCGCGTGGCGAAGCCGGCAGCGGGAGCGCGCCGGCGTCGACCAACCCGATATTGTATCCGGCCTACCCCACCCCCATCGCGGAGGCACCGCTGGGCCCCGTGCGGCGTGGCGGCTCAGCCGAGCGTGAGCGTCACCGGCTGGTGATCGGAAACCTGCGTCCCGATGTCGACCTCGACGCCACGCACCCGCGGCCGCAGGACGTCGCTGACGAAGATGAAGTCGCAATGCAGCAGCGGATCCTCTGGCTTCACCTTGACGAAGATGTTCATCGTCGGCGGATGCGGGACACCGGGATGCGCCAGCGACCACGCGTCGAACAGGGGCGGTGCGCCATCGCCAAAGGGGGCGGTCATCCGCGCGTGCAGCGGATCGTCCGGCTCGAGGTTGAAGTCGCCGGTGATGACGGTCGCGGCCGGGCGCGGCAGCGTCTCGTAGGGACCGCCGTCGTAGCCGGTCGAGCGCGGATCGCGCGCGTAGCCGCTGCCCTCCGCATACAGCGCCCGCAGCGCTTCCACCTGCGCCGAGCGTTTCTTGAGCGAGTAGTACTCGAGATGGGTGGTGACGACGCGCACCGGCCCGAACGATGCCTGCACCACCGCCTCGACGGCAATGCGCGGCATCCCCGAGACATCCTGGTCCGCCGGATAGGGCAACAGGTGGCGAAACACCTGCAGGACGGGCAGGCGCGTGAGAATCATGTTGCCGAAACGCCGCCGCCGACCGTTGTCGCCCGGATGATCGACCGCGATCCCCGGGATGGCCGTGTAGCCGGGCAACAACGATGCGAGCACCGCGAACTGGTCCTCGTCCGTGGCCCCAGCCAGGCGCGGGTGCGGAAAGTTGTCCGCCACTTCCTGCAGGCACAGCACGTCGAAATCGGCGAGTTGTTTCGCGTGCGCCACCATGCGCGCGGCATCGACCTTCAGGTCCACGCCACGGCACCACTGGATGTTCCAGGTGATGAGTTTCATTTGATCCCGGCCCGCATGAACGATTGCACGAACTGCCGTTGGAAGAGGAGGAAAGCCACCAGCAGCGGCGCCGTGGTCAGCAGCGTGGCGGCGGTGATGATTGACCAGTCGATGCCCTGGTCAGTGGCCGAGAACACCTGCAGGCCCACGGTGACCGGCCGCGACTCCACCGAGTTGGTGATGATGAGCGGCCACAGGAAGTTGTTCCAGTGGTAGCTCACACTGACCAGCGCATACGCAAGGTACGTCGGCCGCGCCAACGGCACGTAGACCTTCCACAACACCTGCAGTGGCGTGCAGCCTTCCATTCGCGCCGCCTCGTCCAGTTCGCGCGGCACGGTCTTGAACGTCTGCCGCAACAGGAAGATGCCGAAGGCGGA
>JBKJSU010000293.1:0-5261 GCA_046594415.1 Casimicrobiaceae bacterium
TCTCGATTATCTCGCGATCGCGCACTGGCATGGTTTCCGTTTCCGGCAGGGCGCGATGTGCGGGCTTGATCGCGCGCGTCGCGAAATCACGCTCGACGTGGTTCGTTCGCCCGAGGGCGAGGAAATCCTGCCGCAGCGCATGCTGGTCTACGACACGCTGGTAATCTGCGTAGGCAGCGTCAGCAATGACTTCGGCGTCCCGGGCGTCGCGCAGCATGCCATCTCGCTCGACACGCTGGCCGACGCCGAGCGCTTTCATCGCCGCCTGCTGGCAGTGTGCGTGCGGGCTGATGGTCGCGCGGCGGCCGGGGTGCCGGCGCTGGTGCATATCGTGATCATCGGCGCGGGCGCCACCGGCGTGGAACTGGCCGCGGAACTGCGGCAGACCACGCGCGCGCACGCCGGCTACGGACTCGATCAGCTCGATCCCGCGCGCGACATCAAGATCACCCTGCTCGAAGCCTCGCCGCGGATCCTGCCGCCGTTGTCGGAGCATGTGGCCACCGCCGCCACCGAATTGCTGCGGCGACTCGACGTGGATGTGCGCACCGGCGAGCGCGTGACGGCGGTGGATGCAAAAGGCGTGACTACCGCAACCGGCGACTTCTATCCGGGCGATCTCGTCGTCTGGGCTGCCGGGATCATGGCGCCGGAAAGTCTCACCAGTCTCGACGGCCTCGAGACCAATCGCGCCAATCAACTCGTGGTGGGTCCCACGCTGGTGACCACGCGCGACGAGAATATTTTCGCCTTCGGCGATTGTGCCGCCGCGCCTTGGTGCGGTCATCCCGCCGTGCTGCTGCCGCCGCGCGCGCAGGTGGCGCACCAGCAGGCCACGTTGCTCGCCAAGTCGATCACTGCGCGCATCAAGGGCAAGCCGTTGCCGGAATTCAGGTTTCACGATTTCGGCTCGCTGGTGTCGCTGGGCGAACTGTCGGCGGTGGGCAGCCTGATGGGACGCCTGATCGGTGGCAGCCTGCTGATCCAGGGACTGATCGCGCGCGGCATGTACGCGTCGCTGTACAAGATGCATCAGGTATCCATTCACGGCGTCGTGCGCGTGGTCTTCGACACCATCGGCCGCATCCTGCGCGAGCGGCTCGAGCCGCGGGTGAAACTGCATTGAGCCCGTTTCTTGCAGGCATCACCTGGCTGCTGCTGTTCCAGTACGCGGGCGAAGCACTGGCGCAGCTGACCGGCATGCCGGTGCCGGGACCGGTCCTCGGCATGATCCTGCTGTTTGTCGCGCTGCTGGTGCGGCCGTCGTTTTCCGCGTTGCTGGCCACCGCCGCCGACGGCCTCGCCCGGCACCTGTCGCTGCTCTTCGTGCCTGCGGGTGTAGGCGTGATGCTGCATTTCAACCGTGTGGCGAGCGAGTGGCTGCCGATCGTGGTGGCGCTGGTTGTCAGCACCGTGCTGGCACTCGCGGCGACTGCGTGGACGTTCCAGCGCTTGGCGCGACGGGCCGCGCCTGTCGCAACGGCACGCACCCCATGACGGTCGAGCCGCTCTTCGCACTTTGGGTCTATCTTGCTGCCACGCCGTTGGCGGGACTGACGCTGACGCTTGCGCTGTATGCGGTAGCGTGGTCGTGCTACGTGCGCACCGGCATGCATCCGCTGGCCAATCCTGTGCTGATCGCGGTGGTGATGATCATCGTAGTGCTGATCACCACCCGCACGTCCTACCAGACGTATTTCGACGGCGCGCAGTTTGTCCACTTCCTGCTGGGTCCGGCGGTCGTGGGACTCGCGGTGCCGCTGGTGCGCGAGTGGCCCCACGTGCGCCGGCTGGCCTGGCCGATTGCGGCATCGCTGCTGGTGGGGTCCACCGTGGCGCTGGTCAGCGCGGTGGGCATCGGCTGGCTGCTGGGTGCCACGCCGGTCACGCTGGCGTCGCTCGCGCCCAAGTCGGTGACGGCGCCGATCGCGATGGGCATTGCCGACAAGCTGGGCGGCCTGCCGGCGCTCGCGGCCGTGTTCGCAGTCAGCACCGGCATTCTCGGCGCGGCGCTCGGCAAGTACGTGCTGGATGCGTGCCGAATCAGCGACTGGCGGGCGCGCGGCTTCGCGCTTGGCCTGGCCGCGCACGGCATCGGCACGGCGCGCGCCTTCCAGGTGAATGCCGACGCAGGCGCGTTCGCGGGCCTGGCCTTTGCGCTGCACGCGATGCTTGCAGCGATCCTTTTTCCGCTGGGGTATTGGTTGTTGCGCTCGGGCTGAAGTTGCCGCGGCCGGGTAGAAAATCGCGGTCATGCGCACGCTATACTTTGCGTCGCCTGGGCATGTTTGGAGACCCCCGATGAACGCAGACCTCATCTCCGCCACCATTTTGCTGGTCCTCGTGCTCGATCCGTTCGGCAACCTGCCGATCGTGTTGTCGCTGCTCGCCAAGGTGCCGCCCGAACGCCGTTCGCGCGTCATCCTGCGCGAATCGACCTTTGCGTTCGTGATTCTGCTGGCGTTCATGGCGGGCGGAAGCACGTTCATGCGCTGGCTGCAACTGTCGGATGTGTCGCTCACTATCGCGGGCGGCATCATCCTGTTTCTGATCTCACTGCGGATGGTGTTCCCCCACAAGGAAGGCATCTTCGGCGAAGTGCCAGGGGGCGAGCCCTTCCTGGTGCCGCTGGCGGTGCCTTCCATCGCCGGCCCGTCGGCGCTGGCCACCGTGATGCTGATGGCGTCGCGCGATCCGTCCCAGCTTTTGACGTGGGTATCGGCGCTGACGATTGCCATGGGCATCGCCACGGCGATCCTGCTGGCCGCGCCCAAGCTGCAGCAAGTGCTGGGCACGCAGGCGGTGACCGCGTTGGAGCGGCTGATGGGGATGTTGCTTACCGCACTGTCGGTGGAAATGCTGATGCGCGGCGTCAGCACCTTTGTGCGGGAATTTCAGAGCCAGCTTCGTTGACATGAGCGACGCCAACGCAGCGACGAACTTCGTCGCGGTCTGGGATTGGCCGGTGCGCGTCGTACATTGGGCGATTGCCATCCTCGTCGCGGCGTTGCTCACCACCGGGCTGATAGGCGACGAGTTGCTGGTATGGCACATGCGGTTCGGGCAGGTACTGCTGGCGCTTGTCATTTTTCGTATCGTGTGGGGTTTCGTCGGCAGTGCCAATGCGCGGTTTACATCGTTTTTGCGTGGGCCGCGTGCCGTGTTCGACTACGCGCGATCACTGTTTCGCCCGCCGCATCATCCGCATGCCACGCACAATCCGCTGGGCGGATGGATGGTGGTCGTGCTGCTGGTAGTGATGCTGGTGCAGGCCACCACCGGGCTCTTCACCAACGACGACGTGTTGTACGAGGGTCCGCTGGTGAAATTGATCACCAAGGACTTATCCGACGCGATCGGTTCCTGGCACCGACGTTTGTGGTGGGCGATCGTCGTGTTCGCGTCGATTCACATCATCGCGGTGATCGCGTATTTCGCGCATCTCGGCGAAAATCTCGTGTACCCGATGGTATCGGGCGAGAAAATGTTGCCTGCGAAAATGCACCGACCGCACGACGCGTTGGCGTCGACGCCGCGCGCGCTGGTCCTGTTGACGCTGAGCGCGATGGCCGTGTGGTGGGTGTGCTATCGCCTTTGAGTGCCGGGGCCGACCCCAAAGATTCCCCGCTCCAACGCCATGTAGGCGAGGCTGAAGCCTCGCCTACGGGGCATCACCTAAGGCATCGCTTACGAATTTGTCTGCAACGGACCTACTTGCTTCGAAAATCGTCGTGGCAGTTGTTGCACGTCTTGCCCATCACGCCCACGGCGGTGCGCAGCGCTGCGATGTCACCGGTTTGCGCGGCGGTAACCAGCTTCATTGAATCGGCCTGAGCGACTTCGCCCATCTGTTTGAATTTGGCGGGCTCCTTCCAGATCTCGGGCTTGGCGCGATTGGGCGCACCCTGGTCGGAGCCGGGCGTATATCCATCCCATGGCATCTGCAACAGCTGGCTGACGTTGGTGGCGGCGCGTACCGCTTCGTCCTTGTTGTACGGACGGTCGCCTTTGGCCATCGCGCCCAGGATGCCCATGTTCCAATTTTGCGCCGTCATGATGGCTTGCCGGAACTTGATCGCACGATCTGGCGGTGCCGTTTGGGCCGATACAACGGCGCTGAAAATTCCCACCACAGCCACCGCGCCGAGAACCGGCACCAGAGTTGCTCGCTTCATGAATCCTCCAAGGAAAGTAGCAGTAGGTTAATCATTGCTTCGAAGACATTGCGATTAGAGCCGACGCCGACAATGCCGGCAAGTACCATACGGGTATACACCGGGCCCACAGGTGTATTCCATCACTCAGCTGGCGGACACGAGATTACCGTCCGCCACAGTCACAACGCCGGCCTTGACGAGTTCGGTGACAAGCAGCGCGGCCAGCGCGTCGGGGGTCAGACCCAGGCAGGCGGCGTTCATGTCGCGGAAGATGCCGATGGTCGCGACGTAGGCGGGCAGTTCGCGCAACGGCATCGATCGCCGGTCCAGCAACGTGAAGGCCAGCAACCCCTTCAATGCATGGCGGGCGACGCGCGATTGGTCGGCTTCGAATGCCGCCAAACGCTGATACGCGCGATCGAGGGCGGGTCGAACTTCGTTGAATACGTCGCCGTGGCCGGGTATCACGGTCCTGACGTCGAGACCGGCCAGCATGTCGAGTGTAGCGCGCGTCGCGGGTAGCGCCGCAGGGTCCATTACGGCGGGCATCACGAAGCCGAAGCCATTGGCCCACAACGCATCGCCGGAAATCAGAATGCCGTATTCGGCGTTGTAGAAAACGATGGCGCGCATTGCGTGGCCCGGCGCGGCCAGCACCTGCCATTCAAGGTCTCCCCAGATTTCCGTCGTCCCGTCGATCAACGCCCGATCGACGCTGAAGCGATCACATTGCTGGCCACCGTAGTCGAGCAGCAGTTCTCTCGTGTCCCAGCGCTCGACCAGCGGCACTTCGCCTTCGGGCAGCGCGATCGGGCAGCCGTAGCGCGCCACCAGCGCCGCGTTGCCGCCAATGTGATCGGAGTGGCAGTGCGTGTTGACGAGCTGGGCCAGCGGCTCATTGTCGATGCCACGCTTTGATTCCACCAGTGCCAACGTCAGTGCGCTGTACTTGCCGTAGCCGGAGTCGATCAGCGTGTGACCATTGGAACTGCGCAGCACGATGTTGTTGGCGGAGAGCCAGTCGCGTACGAATACGTGCATCTGCGGCGGGAGTCCGTGGGTATCCATCGCGTGTCGTCGCGGTCAGGCCGTTGGCTGCAACCG
>JBKJSU010000362.1:0-14041 GCA_046594415.1 Casimicrobiaceae bacterium
GTTCGACCGCTTCGAGTCGAGCCACGCGATCAACCTGTTCGATCTCAATTGCAAGTATGCGGACGTGATTCCGGTGCGCGAGGTTGCAACCTACATGGCGGGACTGCCGGTGCGCGCGCCGATGCCCGTACCGGCCGGCGCATGAAGTCGCACTTGTCCCCCGACACTCTTCCTTCCGAAAGGATTTGCACCATGGCGTTGACGCCTCTCATCCTCCCGAAGGCCGCGCGCTTCGGGGCGATCGCCGGCACGCTCCTGATCGCCGGCATCGTGACCCCGGCGCCCGCGGCGGCGCAGGGGGCGTACCCCGACAAGCCGATTCGGCTGATCGTGGCTTTTCCACCGGGTGGCAGCACCGATGTCGTCGGCCGCCTCGTGGCGCAGAAGGTTGGGGCACTCTGGGGCGGCAAGGCCATCGTGGTGGAGAACAAGCCCGGCGCGTCCGGGACGATCGGTACGGGCGAGAGCATCGCAGCTGCGCCCGATGGCTACACGCTCACCGTCGGCAACAGCCAGACGCACGGCACCAATGCAACGCTCTTTCCCAAGCTGCCCTACGACCTCGTCAAGGGGGTCACGCCGGTCGCGATGCTGGCGCGCACGAAGAACGTGCTCGTGGTTTCCGGCAACTCGCCCTACAGGACGGTGGACGATCTCCTCAAGGCAGGGAAGTCGAAGCCACTGAGCTACGCTTCGGTGGGCAACGGCGCGTCGTCGCACATCATCGGCGAGTTCATCAGCAAGCAGCACAAGCTCGATGCGGTTCACGTGCCCTACAAGGGCGCCGCGCCGGCGATGACCGACCTCCTGGGCGGGCAAGTGGACTTCATGGCCGCGACCTACGGAAGTGTCGCCGCCTTTGCCAAGGACGGACGCCTGCGCATCCTGGCCGTTTCCGACGACGAACGCGATCCGCGCCTGCCCGGCATTCCCACGTTCAAGGAAGCCGGACTGCCATCGCTCGGCCTCGACACGACGATCGGCATCTACGGCCCCGCGGGCCTGCCGCCCGCGATCGTCAACCAGTGGAGCGACGCTATCGGCCGCATCACCAGGATGCCCGATGTGGTCGCCACGCTGGAAACGGCCGGGTTCGATGTCTGGTTCAAACCGGCAAGCGAGATGGAGGCCTATCATCGCCAGGAGGTGCCGCGCCTGGGCAGGATCATCAAGGAAGCCAACGTCGAGATGAACTAGGGCCGTTGTGCATCCCGGCCACGCGCCGGTATGCAACCTGCCCGGTGACCGCGACCCCGAGTGCCGCATGTCCAATGTCCCGACGCTCACGCTGCTTGGCGCCGCCCAACTGGCGGAGGCCTACCGCGCGCGAACGTTGTCGCCGCGCGAAGTCGCGGGGGCCTGCCTTGCGGTTATCGAGGCGCGCAATCCCGGGCTCAATGCCTTTCTCGTCGTCGACGGCGAACGCGCGATGGCCGCAGCGCGGGCGTCGGAGGCGGACGTGGCGCGGCTGGCGATGGACGCGGTGAACGCCCCGTGCGGTCTCGCTGCCGATGGTCTTCCCGTCGCATTACAGCTCGTCGGCGCGCGCTTTGCCGAAGCGACGGTCCTGCGCGCCAGTCGTGCGCTGGAGCGCGCGCGTCCGTTTCCGCGAGTGCCCGGCCATGCCTGACGCGCGAACACCGCTGCCCGTCCACATCCTGACCGGCTACCTGGGCAGCGGCAAGACCACGCTGTTGTCGCGCCTGCTGCACGACCCCGCGCTCGCCGATACGGCCGTGATCATCAACGAACTGGGAGAGGTGGGACTCGACCATGTTCTCGTGGATCGGGGCAGCGAGGAGGGTGTTGTGCTGCTCGACTCCGGATGCCTGTGCTGCGCGCTGGGCAACTCGCTGCAGGAAACGCTGGAGAGCCTGCACTTTCGGCGCGAGCGCGGTGACCTGCCGCCGTTCGCGCGGGTCGTGATCGAGACGTCCGGCGTGGCCGATCCGGGGCCGATCGCCGCCACGCTGGCGCTCGACAGCGCCATCGCGCGGCACTACCGGCTGGGCAGCATCGTCACGGTGGTCGATGCGGTGCATGGGCAGACACAACTGGCGCGGTTCGCGGAGGCGCAACGACAGGTGGCGATGGCCGACCGCCTGGTCGTGACGAAAGGCGATATTGCCGATGCGGCAACGCTGGCGCGACTCGACGCCGCACTTGCGTTGCGCAATCCGCATGCCGCCCGCGTTGTCGCCGTGCTCGGCGCGATTCCTGCCGCGCAGGTGCTGGTCGATGCGCAGGCGCCGCAGGCGCTGCGCTGGCTGGCCGCCGCGGGTCCGCCCGCCGACGCGCATCACGGTCATGCGCACGGTGCGGCAGCGGACCATGCGCACGAGCATCTCGTCGATCAGCGCATCGTGTCGCTGGCAATCCGCCTGCGGGCGCCGCTGCCGTGGCCGCGCTACGCCGAGTGGGTGCACTGGATGCAGCGCGCGTTCGGCGACCGGCTGTTGCGGATGAAGGGTGCCGTGCGGATGGCCGATGGCGAGACGCGCGCCCTGCATGCAGTGCTGCATCTCTTCAGCGCGCCGGCCCCGCTGGGGCCGTTGCCGGAAGAACTCGGCGACGGCGTGGTGGTGCTGATCGCGCAGGATGCGCCGGCCGAACTGATGGCTGAGGCGCGCCGTCGCCTGGCCGACGACTGACCCGACGCACAACTGCGCGTGACGCGCTGCAGGATCAGCGCATGCAAGGCGCCGATGCAGCCGTCACGCGGCGTCGTGCGGCGGCAACGCGAGGCACGATTCCGCGCGCCACGACACGGTGACCTCCGCGCCCCGTTGCACCTGCGCGGCCTCGCCGCTGCCCACCTTCACGATGAAATCGCGGCTGCCGAGAAGCGCCAGCCGTACCTTGCAGTGATCGCCGAGGTAGATCACCTCCTCGACGCGTGCGCCAAAGCGATTGGCCCCGTCGCCCCTGTCGCCGAGCAGCACATTCTCGGGCCGCACCGACAGCACCACCGGCGCGCCGACGGCGGCATCGGCCACGATCTTCGCGGCAACCTCGGCGCCATCCGCGGTGCGTACCCGGCACCACGCCCCATCCCGGCTCGCGACCGTGCCGTCGAGGCGATTGTTCTCGCCGATGAACGAGGCAACAAACGCATTGGCGGGGCATTCGTACAGTTCGTCAGGTGTTGCCAGCTGCTGGATCACGCCGTGATGGAACACGGCGATGCGGTCCGACATCGTCAGCGCCTCCGACTGGTCGTGCGTGACATAGACCACGGTGACGCCGAGTTCCTCGTGCAGATGCTTGATCTCGAGCTGCATCTGCTCGCGCAGTTGCTTGTCCAGCGCGCCCAGTGGCTCGTCCATCAGCACCAGCTTCGGCTCGTAGATCAGCGCGCGCGCCACGGCCACGCGCTGCTGCTGCCCGCCGGAGAGCTGCGCCGGCTTGCGGTTGCCCAGATGGCCGAGCCGCACCATCTCCAGCGCGCGGTGTACGCGCTTTGGTATCTCGGCCTTGGACTTGCCATGCATTTCCAGCGGAAACGCGAGATTCTGCGCGACGGTCAAGTGCGGAAACAGCGCATAGTTCTGGAACACCATGCCGATGCCCCGGCGATGCGCGGGCACGTTGTTGAGACGGCGACCCTCGAGCGTGATCACGCCGCTGGTCGGCTCCTCGAACCCCGCCAGCATCATCAGCGTGGTTGTCTTGCCGGAGCCCGAGGGGCCGAGCAGCGTGAGGAACTCGCCGCGCCGAAGCTCGAGGTCGAGCGCCTTCACGACCAGCGTCTTGCCGTCGTAGGTCTTGGTGACTTGGTCGAACGTGACGATCGAAGCGGTCATGGGTGGCGTGCAGGGAGGGGCATGAAGTGCGGCGCGCATTCGGGTTGGCGCAGTGGATGCAGGTGCAGCTCGGTCGGGCTCAATTCGGTTCAGCCGGATCGGCAAGCGGCGCGGACCGGCCCGCAGAACGCGTGCGGATGTACTCGTTCAATCCCAGCAGCAGCAGCGAGCACAGGATCAGCAGCACGGCCGCTGCGGCAATCGTGGGGCTCAGGAATTCGCGCAGTCCTGCATACATCTGGCGGGGCAGCGTGAACTGCTCGGGGCCGGCGACGAAGAGCGCCACCACGAGTTCGTCGAACGACGTGGCGAACGCAAACAGGGCACCCGTGGCAACGCCGGGTGCGATCAGCGGCAGCACGATGCGGAAAAAGGCGACATGCGGCGGCGCGCCGAGCGTGGCAGCGGCCTTGAGCAGGTTGCGGTCGAAGGTCTGCAGCGTCGCCAGCACGGTGATCAACACGTACGGCACGCTGAGGACCGTATGCGCGAGTATCAGCCCCGCCAGCGAGTTGTTGAGTCCGACCACGGAAAACGCGAAGTAGACAGCCGCGGCCGTGACGACGACGGGGACGACCATCGGTGTGGACAGCGCCGCAACCAGAAGCGCCTTGCCGCGGAACCTGCCGAGGTAGATGCCCAGCGCTGCCAGCGTGCCGAGCACGGTCGCCAGGATCGCGGTGGCGATGCCGACCACGAAACTGTTGCGCGTGGCCAGCAGCCACTTGCTGCTGTTGAAGAAGTCGTCGTACCAGCGCCACGAATAGCCCGGCGTGGGCAGCGTCAGCAACTCGCCGGAGGAAAAGGACAGCGGAAAGACGACGACGATCGGCGCCATCAGGAAAAGCAGGATCACGATCGTGGTCGACCGCAGCAGGAATCGCGTCGTCCGCTGCTCGCGCTGCACCGGCGCGCTCACAGCTTGAGGTTCCCGGCGCGGAAGCCGGGCACGATGTACCGCGCCAGCGCCACGAGCATTCCGGTCGCGACCAGCAGTAGCGTGGCCAGCGCCGCCGCCATGCCCCAGTTGATCGTGTTGTTGGTGTAGAACGCGATGAAGTGGCTGATCATCTGGTCATTCGGGCCGCCGACCAGCGCGGGCGTGATGTAGAAGCCCACCGCCAGCATGAACACCATCAACGCGCCGGCCGCGACACCGGGCATCGTCATCGGCAGGTAGACGCGGAGGAAGCGCTTCCAGCCGGGGGCGCCCAGCGATGCCGCGGCCCGCATGTACACGGGATCGATGCCCTTCATCACGCTGTACAGCGGCAGGACCACGAACGGCAGCAGCACGTGCACCATCGCGACATAGACCGCGAAGCGCGTGAAGATCATCGCGATCGGCGCATCCGTGATGTGCATCGCCTGCAGCAGCGCATTGACCGGCCCTTCGCGCTGCAGCAGGATGAACCAGGCGGTGGTGCGTACCAGGATCGAGGTCCAGAACGGGACCAGCACCAAAGCCATTGCCACATTGGCCCAGCGCTGCGACAGCGTGGAGATCGTGTACGCCACCGGATAGCCCAGCACCACGCAGAGCACCGTCACCCAGAAGCTGATCTCGAAGGTGCGCACGAAGAGCGACCGGAAGACAGTGTCCTCCGGCGCGGCGTGCGCGACGCTGCCGTCCCCCGCCAGCGTGAAGTCGAGCGAGCGCAGCATGAAGAGCGGCGTCAGCGTGGATGTATTGCGGTGGATCATCTGCCACAGTTGCGCCTCGCCCCAGCGCGGGTCGAGCTCGATCAGTGCTTCGCGCCAGGGTGGCGCGAGGTGCGCGCCCGCGCGGGCGGTCTTCAGCAGCAGCGCGCGCAGTCCCGGTACTTCGAAATTGAGGCGCCGCGACAGTTGGCCGATAGTCTGGCCTTCCTGCGCATCGGCCAGCTCGCGGGCGATGGAAGCAAACGCTGCGTCGGGCGGCAGCCCGGTGCCATCCCACGCGCGCAGCGCCGCCGCGGTGCGCGGCAGCGTGGCGCGAACTTCAGGATTGGCGACGGCGGTGTATAGCGTGAACAGCAGCGGGATGATGAAGCTCGCGACCACGAGGAGGAACAGCGGGGCGACCAGGGCACCCGCGAATAAATTGTTCCTCGTCATCATGGTCGCGCGGACACCTCGCTACTTGGAGGACCAGGCGTTGAACTTGGCCTCGAGGTCATCGCCGTTGGCGACCCAGAATTCCGTGTTGATGAAGAGCCCGTCGTTCACGTGCGCGGAGAGCATGCCGGGGTTCTTCTCGCGCAGCTTCGGGTTGGCGGCCACTTCGGCGTTGGCCGGCGACACGGCCCAGGTTTCGGCCAGGGCCAGCAGTGGCTTCGGGTCGGTGATCCACTCGATCATCTTCATGCCCTCCTTGGCGTTGGGCGATCCCTTGACCACGGCCCACGAATCGACCGAATAGAGCAGCGTCTTCCACAGCAGCGGATACTTGGCGCCGCCTTCGTTTGCGCGCACCACGCGGCCCGTGTAGCCGACCGCGTAGGCCACTTCGCCGCTGCCGACGAGCTGCACCGGCTGCGTACCCGACTTCCACCAGACGATCTGCGACTTGATCTGGTCCAGCTTGTCGAATGCGCGCTTCTGGCCGGCCGGCGTGGCCAGCACCTTGTACACGTCGGCCGGCGCGACGCCGTCGGCCATCAACGCGATTTCCAGCGTCATCTTGGGACCGAAGCGCAGCGCACGCTTGCCCGGATAGGCCTTCGTGTCCCACAGCTTCGCGTACGAGTCCGGGCCGTCCTTGACCTTCGTCGAATCGTAGAAAAGCGACACGCCCCACAACACGGAGCCCGCGCCGCAGGTCGACGTCGCGCCGGGAATGAACTTGTCTTTCTTCACCACCGTCCAGTCGATCTTCTCGAAGATGCCGTCTTCGCAGCCGCGCACGAGTTCCGGCGCCTCGACCATGATCACGTCGTAGGTGACATCGCCGGCCTTGACCATCGAATACACCTTGGCCATCTCGCCGTTGTAGACGTCGTCCATCACTTTCTGGTTGGTGGCCTTGCCATAGCCCTGGAACAGCGCGGTGCGCGCGTTGTCCTGGAACCCGCCGCCGAAGCCGACGACCATGAGGTCGCGCGCGGCGACGGCGCTGACGCCAAGAAGCGAGGTCCCGGCCAGCGCGGCCATTACAAGTGTTTTCAGTTTCGATGGGTACATGGTCGGCGTCTCCAGGTCGTGAGGTTGTGGCCAGCGGGGCGCGTGCGCGGCCGCGTCGGGACCGGTTCCACGCGACGATGACCCGCGGTCGCGCAAGGTTAACGGCAATCCGGCACGCCGCCGACTATACACATCAATTGGTACTAATGATAGTATGATAATACCAATTTCAGCACCAATTTCGAATCTCGTTTCGGTGCATCCCACCGAGCGCGCAAACGCCAGCACAAGGGTTCCATGGACGCCGTGACCGCACTTTCGCTCGACCCCGACAACAGCACCATCACGGCGACACGGCGCACTCCCGAAGGATTGCGCCGCTATGGCCTGTACGTCGATGGCGCGTACATCGACGCGGAGGCGGGCGAGTGGTTCGACACCAGCGATCCGGTGTCGGGCGAGGTGTGGGCGCAGATTCCGCGCGGACGGGCTGCCGATGCCGACCGTGCAGTGACAGCCGCCCACCGCGCTTTCACGACGGGCGCGTGGCCGGCACTGCTGCCGGGCCAGCGCGGTGCGCTGCTGCGCAAGCTTGGCGACCTGATCGCGGCCAACGCCGAATGGCTGGCGCGCGTGGAAATGAAGGACAACGGCAAGCTGTTGGCCGAACTCAACATGCAGATGAAGTACATGTCCAACTACTACTACTATTACGGCGGCCTGGCCGACAAGATGGAGGGCGCAGTCATCCCGACCGACAAGCCCGGCGTCTTCAATTACACCAAGTACGAGGCCGTGGGCGTGGTGGTGTGCATCATGCCGTGGAATTCGCCGCTGCCGCTCCTGAGCCTCAAGCTCGCGCCGGCGCTGGCCGCGGGCAACACCGTCGTGCTGAAGCCCTCCGAGTTCACCTCTGCTTCCACGCTCGAGTTTGCCAAGCTCGTGGCGGCGGCCGGTTTCCCGCCCGGTGTCGTCAACGTCGTCACCGGGTACGGCGCCGAGGTGGGCGATGCGCTCATCAGCCATCCGCGCGTGGACCGCATCGCCTTTACCGGCGGTCCCGAGGCCGGCCGCATGATCAATGAAAAGGCGGCGCGGCACATGAAGCGCGTCACGATGGAGCTGGGCGGCAAGTCGCCCAACATCGTATTCGACGACGCGGACCTCGACCAGGCGGTCAAGGGCGCGGTGGCCGGCATCTTCGCCGCGTCGGGACAGACCTGCGTGGCCGGTTCGCGGCTGCTGGTGCAAAGCTCCATCCACGATGTCTTCGTCGCCAAGCTGCTCGACTTCATCAAGGACGTGCGCTTCGGGCACCCAGCCGACGCGGCGACGCAGATCGCGCCGATCTCCACGCGCCCGCAACTCGAGAAAATCAAGTCGTACGTCGCAATCGCCAAGGCCGACGGCGCGCGCCTCGTCGCGGGGGGCGAACCCGCCTCGGTTCCGGGATGGCCGAACGGGCTGTTCTTCAAGCCGACCATTTTCGTCGATGTGCAGAACCACATGCGCATTGCGCAGGAGGAAGTTTTCGGCCCGGTGCTTTCCGTCATCCGCTTCGACACCGAGGAAGACGCGATCCGCATTGCCAACGACACCCAGTTCGGTCTCGCCGCGGGTGTCTGGACCGGGTCGCTGCGGCGGGCACTGACGATGGCGGACCGCATTCGTGCGGGCACCGTCTGGGTCAACAATTATCGGATGACGAGCACCACGTCGCCGTTCGGGGGCTTCAAGATGAGCGGGATGGGCCGTGAAGGCGGCATCGCAGGCATGCGCGAGTATCTCGAGGTGAAGAGCGTGTGGATCTCCACCCATACCGAGTTTCCGAATCCGTTCGTGCGACGCTGAACGCAGGACATACACAATGAATCGGACCGCAACCGTTGCCGGTCGTCCCGGCCCCGGAGCGCGCGAACGACGGCAGTATTGAATGGCGACGTAACAGGAGGAGGGCAGCATGGCGACAGGACGGCGAGCCACGATGGAGCGCACGCGGCAGGATCGTGCCGAAAGCCAGATTTCGGATTTCGTGCCGCGCTACTACCAGGTCTATACGGTGGTGCAGCAGCGCTTGCGCGAAGGCGAATGGAGCGGGCAGACGCCCATGCCCACCGAACAGGAATTCGCCGCCGACTTCGGCGTGTCGCGGGTGACCATTCGCAAGGCGCTCAGCATGCTCGAAGAGCAGCGGCTCATCGAGCGGCATCAGGGTCGCGGCACCTTCGCGCTGCCGGTGCCACGCCGGCAGAGTCGCGCCAATTTCGGCGGCTTTCTCGAGAACGTCGTCGATTTCGAATTGAATACCAAGGTGCGGGTGCTCTACTTCGGGAGGGTGGCGCTCTCCGGGGAGGTTGCGGCGCTGCTGGGCTGCACGCCGGGTGCGTCCGCCCTCAAGATCGTGCGCGTCCGCAGCGATGCGCAGTCCCCCTTTTCCCACACCACGTGCTACCTGCCCGAGCCGGAGGCCGACCTCGTCACCGAAGCCGGGCTCGGCAACCGCACCGTGATCGCGATCCTCGGCGCGGCCGGGGTATCGACCCCCACCGCCGAGCAGCGCCTGTCCGCGATGGTGGCGGGCATCGAGATCGGCAAGCTCCTCAAAGTCGAGGTTGGCGCCCCGTTGATCAGCATGACCCGGCTGGTGCGCAACGAAGACGATCGTCCCGTCGAATACCTCGAGGCGCTGTACCGCCCCGATCGCTACGAGTACCGCGTCAACCTGTCGCGCGACGAGGCGCACGCTGCGCCGCGCTGGATCGTCAAGAACTGAACGCCGGCACGCGCCCGGTGCAGCGGGCGCTTCATGCTAGAATTTTTGCCATCGCACCGCCACGGCATGCCGCACGTGGCCTCCTTCCGTCGACTCCGCTGCGCCATCGCGGCGCCCACAGCCCATGCCCACCGTCGCCGCTCCCAAGAAGCTTCTGATCGCGCTGCGCAAATCCGCGTTGTCGCTGTGCCATGCGCAATACATCCGCGACCGGCTGCTGGCGCTTTATCCCGACTGCGAGATCACGTTGCGCGGCATCTCGACGCAGGGCGACCGCGTGCTCGACCAGCCGTTGGCCGAGATCGGCGGCAAGGGGCTCTTCATCCAGGAGATCGAGACCGCGATGCTCGAAGGGCGCGCCGATATGGCGGTGCACTCGCTGAAGGACATGCCGATGGAGATGTTCGACGGCTTCACCATCGCTGCGGTCCCGGTTCGCGAAGATCCGCGCGACGCGCTCGTTTGCAACAACTACAAGTCGATCGAGTCGTTGCCGTCGGGCGCGATCGTGGGCACCGCCAGCCTGCGGCGCGAGGCGCAGTTGCGCGAGCTGAATCCGACGCTCAACATCCGGATGCTCCGCGGCAACGTCAACACGCGCGTGCGCAAACTCGACGAAGGCCAGTACGACGCGATGATCCTGGCCGCGGCCGGTCTCAACCGGCTCGAGCAGAATCACCGCATCACCGCGTTGCTCGAACCCGAGCAATTCCTGCCTGCCGTCGGGCAGGGCGCGCTGGCGCTGGAGTGTCCCGTGTCACGCCCGGACATCGTTGCGCTGCTCCAGCCGTTGATCCACATGCCGTCGTTGCTGGCGATCACGGCCGAACGCGCGTTTTCACGCGCGTTGTCCGGCAGCTGCCATACGCCGCTCGGCGGCTACGCCACCTTCCGCGGCGGCGAGCTGTGGCTGCGCGGCCTCCTGGCCACGCGCGACGGAACCGACGTCCTGCGCGGCGAACGCGCCGTGGCACTCGACGCCGCCACCGGCGATCCGGCCGTGGCCGATGCGCTCGGGCGCGCGCTGGCCGACGAATTCCTCGCCCGCGGCGCACGGCGTTTCCTCGCCGCCTGACGGCGGCGAGGCGCACGCGGCCGCGGCACGCCGGTCACGGCGCGGGTGCGTCGTCGGCGATGTAGGCGCGCACGATGGAGCGGAAGTCGGCGTCGGCGCGCATGCCCAGCCTGACGCCCAGTTCCGGCGCGAAATTCGACGGCCAGGTGGAGACCAGCCTGTCGATCGCCGGATCGAATTTCCAATCGACGCGATTGGCGACCTCGTCGCCGGCCACCTCGCGCAAGGCCTCCACCATCGCCCCAACGCCAATGCACAATCCGGGTACGTTGATGGATCGCGAGTATGCAAACGCGGAGGCGGGCGCTTCGTGCCCGATGATCAGGTTGTCGATTACCGCGCGCGGCGATTGCACCCACATCTTCGTCGTTGGCGCCACCGGGCATACGCCCACCACGCCTGCCAGCGGCTCGCGCACGATGCCGCTCGCAAACGACGAGGCGGCCTTGTTGGGCTTGCCCGGACGCACGGTGACCGTGGGCAGCCGCAGTGAGCGGCCGTCGATGAAGCCCTTGCGCGACATGTCGTAGACCAGGAATTCGCCGATGGCCTTTTGCGCGCCATAGGAGCCCTGCGGCGTGACCGGCGCGTTGTCCGGCACCGGGTCGGGCAGCGGTCCGCCGAACACGGCGAGCGAACTGGTGAAGACGAACCTGGGCGGCGCCACAAGCGTGCGGCAGCGTTCGAGCAAGGCGCGCGTGGCGTCGAGATTCACCCGCATGCCGATGTCGAAATCGGCTTCGGCCTGTCCACTGACCACGGCGGCCAGGTGAAAGATCGAGTCGGTATCCGGGGTGATCGCGCGCGCGATGACGGCCGGGTCGGCCAGGTCCCCGGTAATCGACGTGACCCGCGGGTCGTCGAAGGCGCCGGCCGTGCCGACATCGAGCAGGACGAGCGACGTGATCGCTCGTTGCTGCCCGTGACTGTCGGTGAGAGTTCCACGTTCGAGCAGCTTGTGGGCGAGGCGGGTGCCGAGGAAGCCGGCTCCGCCGGTGATTGCGATGCGCATGGTGTGCAGTCCGGTGAGGAAGACGCGTTATGATAATCGTTCAGTCCACCGTTGCGAGGAGTGGCCGTGCCCCGACCGATACATTTCGAGATTCACGCGGAAAACACCGATCGCGCCATGGCGTTCTATCGCGCGCTGTTCGGCTGGTCATTCACCCGCTGGGGCAATGAAGCCTATTGGCTGGTCGGCACCGGGGAGGCGCCTGAACCCGGCATCAACGGTGGGCTGATGCCGCGCCGGGGCGGCGGTCCGTTGCCGATGGCGGCGGTGAACGCCTTCGTGTGCACAGTGGGCGTGACGGATCTCGATGCGATGCTGACCAAGGCCACGGCGGCGGGCGGCATGGTGACCGTGCCCAAGATGCCGATCCCGACGATGGGCTGGCTCGCGTACTGCGCCGACACCGAGGGTAATCTCTTCGGCATGATGCAGATGGATGCCAACGCGGCGTGATCGAATCGTGACCCGCGGTGCGACCGTGCCGGGCACCCACCCACTTCAGCCTAAGGCGGCGCCGGCAGGGCCTCTCAGGGGCATTGGCATCATCGTCACGCGCCCCGCACGGCAGGCGGCGGGCATCGCGCAAGCGCTGGACGCGCTCGGTGCGACGCCCATCATTTTTCCCGCGATCGTGATCCTCCCGCCGGCGGATCGTACTGCGCTGGATGCGGTGCACGCGTCGCTTCCGCGCTACGACATCGCGATCTTCATCTCGGCCAACGCGGTGGAGTACGGCGTGCCGGATCCGCGGCAATGGCCGGCTTCGCTGTCCACGTTCGCGCCGGGTCCGGGTACCGCCGCGGCGCTGGTTGCGGCGGGCATCGCCAGTCCGACGATTCCGGAAACCACTTACGACAGCGAGGGCTTGCTGGCGCTGCCGGCGCTCACCGCGGTGGCCGGCAAGCGCGTGCTGATCTTGCGCGGCGAAGGCGGGCGAACGGTGCTGGGCGACACACTGCGCGCGCGCGGCGCTGCCGTTGACTACGTTGATTGCTATCGTCGGGCCGCGCCGCAGTCCGGCGCCGATGGGTTGGCGGCCGTGCTGCGCGAACATCGCGCCGATGCACTGACGTTGACGTCGAGCGAAGGCCTCGACAACCTGTGCGTACTCCTCGATACGCCATCGCTGCGCTTGCTGCAGGCGCTGCCCACCTTCGTGCCGCACCCGCGTATCGCCGACCACGCGCGCGGCAAGGGCTTTACCGCCATCGCCACGGGCGGCTCGGATGCCGGGCTCATCGCGGGCTTGCTAGAATGGTTCGCTGCCCACCCACGACAACAACACTGAAACCATGGCCGATCATCACATCCTGATTACTGCACCGCTGCCGCCCTTCCTCTACGATCCGCTGCAGGCCGACTATCGCTGCCACGACTACAACGCGGCTGCCGACAAGCTGGCTCTGCTTGCAGCCGATGGTGGACTCATTCGTGGTCTCGTGCAGGGCGGCGGCACCGTGACACCCACGGCGCTCCTCGCTGCGCTGCCCAAACTGGAACTGATCTCGGTGTTCGGCGTCGGCTACGACGGCGTGCCGGTCGACTATTGCCGTAAGCGCGGCATCAAGGTCACCAACACGCCGGACGTGCTCACCGACGACGTCGCTGACGTGGCGGTGGGGCTCATCCTGATGACAGGTCGTGGCTTCGTGCAGCTCAATCGCTTCGTGCACACCGGCGACTGGGAAAAGCGCGGTCCCGCCCTGATGACCAAGTTGTCCGGCAAGCGCGTCGGCATCCTGGGCCTCGGCCGTATCGGCAAGGCCATCGCGCAACGGGTGGAAGCGATGGGCATGGAAGTTTCCTACACGGGCCGCAAGCCGCAGGACGTGTCCTATCGCTACGTGCCCACGTTGATGGCGCTGGCCGCCGAAGTCGACTTCCTGGTGGTGGCGTGTCCGGGCGGCGCGGCCACGAAAAACGTCGTCAATGCGGAAGTGCTGGCAGCGCTCGGCAAGAAGGGTACGCTGGTCAACATCGCGCGTGGCTCGATCGTGGACGAAGTGGCGTTGGTGGCGGCGTTGCAGGCCGGCACCATCAAGGGCGCGGGACTCGACGTGTTTGCCGACGAGCCGCATATCCCGGCCGGGCTGATGACGATGGACAACGTGGTGCTGCTGCCGCACGTGGGCAGCGCCACCAACGAAACGCGCAAGGCCATGGGCGACCTGTGCAAGGCCAACCTCGACGCGTGGTTCGGCACCGGGAAGGTATTGACGCTGATCCCCGAATTGCAGGGCTGATCGCCCGCCAAGCCGGTATCGTCGGTGCGCGAG